>CALJKZ010000513.1 GCA_937983085.1 uncultured Gemmatimonadales bacterium | reverse complement strand
CCTCCAGCATGTCGGAGTTGGAGCTGCCGATCCGGGAGTGGACGTCGGGCTGCATGAGCAGCTACCCGCGACTCGCGACGCCGGCGAAGTTGGGCTGATGCCGGTAGGTGGGCGTCGGGTAGGCGTGGAGGTTCTGGGAATCCTTCTCGTAGAAGCGGACGATCATGGGGAGCCGATCACCCGCTTGGTACGTCTCGGGAATGGCCAGCGTCCCCTGCAGGGGAATCCCGTCGTCGGTGGCATAGTCGAAGAGGATGCGCGTGCCCCACAGGAACTCGTCCTGTTGGGGATTGGCCATGGTCATCCGATCCCGGTCACCGAAGTCGCCGTCGGACACCCAGAGGTCGGGGAACTCCTGCCACGACTCCACGGTGAAGAGGTAGCGCTCGGCGTTCTCCGCCTTGTCGGGTCGACTGAAACGGCGGTCCTCGAAGGTCAGCTCGTTGAGTTCGTCTCCGTCGAGTTCGAAGAAGCCGGCTTGCTTGGTGAACTGACCGAAGGCCTCGAAGAGCACCGGCTCGCCGAGGTCGACGAAGTCGTCGTCGGGGTCGGAGTCGATGATGCGAAGGCGGATCTGACCCTCGGCTCCGAAGCCCTGGGTGAGGGACGACGCCGTGCCCCCGTCCAACGGTTGATGCCACACGTCGAACCGGTCGTAGAGAAGCACGGCCTCGCCGTCGGCGGTCCACCCGGCGACTCCGTGGGGAGGCTTCTCGCCGAAGCGGTCGAACTCGTGGTTGGTGAAATCCACCGGGGCCGACGCCGTGAGGTTCACGTGGCGATCGTCGTCGATGCGGTAGCTCCAGACGTGGCCGTCCTTCCAGTACAGGTAGTGCTCGCTGTCGGGTGAAAGGCCCAGCGTTCGGAGGTGGCCCTGGAGGACAGGGGTTCGGGCCCCGCTTTCGGTGTCGATCCTGTAGTAGTCGGCGTAGTCGGGCTTCCAGTCGGACACGTACGCACGGTCGTCGCGCCCGATGCCCCACTCGCCGTCCTCGGTGATCTCCACGGTGAGCATCTGCTCGTCGGCCAGATGGACGAGGCGAGCGTCGTCGAGGTGCACGGCGGCGACGCTCGTGCGATTCCGGTCGTTGGAGAGCTGGCGTTGTTGCTGGGATTGGATCCGGTCGTCCTGCCAGTGCCAGATGTTGACGTCGGCGAGGGGGAGGCCGTCGTCGGGCCACTCCTCGAGTTCGTCCACCTGAGGCTTGGTCCCCACGAAGAGGGTGGAGGCGTCGGCGTCGAAGACCACGGCGCCCTTCTCGCTCACCACCCATCCATCGCGAAGACCTTCCCCTCGCGGTGCGAACTCGAGGCGGGTCGGCTCGAGATCGACCCCGACGTTGGTGAAGGCGAGGAGATGGTTCTCCCGTTCCACCCTTCCGTCGGGAGTCGAGGCACGAAGCACCGCCAGGGAACGACCATCCTCGGACCAGGTGAGTCGAGCGTACCGGTCGTGCGAGTTGTCGAGGGCCCTGCGTGCGCCCGTCGCCAGGTTCAGGAGGTAGACGCCGTTCCCGTCTCCGGCGGCGGCATCGATGGTGTAGGCGAAGTGGGACCCCGCTTCGTTGAATCCCATCTGGGCCACGCTTCCGAGCAGTTCCTCGTACCCGGCATCGAGGTGACGCAGGATGAGGTCGGTACCGTCATGATCGGCGTCTCCGTCGCCCCTCTTCTTCACCCAGAAGTGGCGGCCGGTGTCGGAGAATCCGAATGCGTCGACATCGTCCCATGAGAGAGTGTCCCCGGTGGCGAGGTCCAGAAGCCCCGCCCGCCGTGGGACTCGCTCGCCGTCGCGCTCCATCGCCTCCACCTCCTGGAAGGGCGGGGCCAGGGAATAGGCTGCCCAGCGACCGTCTGCGGAGAGCCGAGGATCGGCCGCCCGGGCCACGGTATGGGTGCGGTCGCCCTCGACCGTTCTCACGTGTACGGTGTCGTCGCCCCGGACCCGGCTGTACGTCCACGCCACCCAGCGGCCGTCGGCCGAGAGGGTCTCGTCGCCGATGGTTCTCCACAGGCGGTAGTCGGCGATCTCCAGAGGCCGCTTCCCGGTGGTTGTGGACGAAGTCGCGGCGCTGGGAGCGGTCGCGGTCGCTTGACCCGCGAGGGTCGAGGGGACGACGACCAGAGCGGTGAGGGCCACGCCTACAGCGAAGGCCGATGCGAGGCGCGGGGAGCGAGACGGGTTCATCTGCATGCCGTGGCGTTTCGGGTGGGGGGTCGAGGACGAGTACCGTAGTTGGGCGTGTCGATGTCGACCAGACCCGGTCCCTTAACGGCACCGCTCGCGGCGGCATCGTCTCGGGTATACCGTTCCCCCCTTGCCCGTACTTCGCATCGCCCCGGAGGCCTCATGACTCGTCGTTCGTTGCTTCGCCTTCTGCCCACGCTCCTGGTAGGAGCGCTCTCGGCCTTCCTCGTGGCACCGGTCCAGGCCCAGGTCGCCGGCACGTGGGAGATCTCCGACGAGGGACCTCGTGGGACCCGCACCACCACCGTCGCCCTGTCGCAGGAGGGGGATGTCCTGACGGGCGTCATGACCATGGCGCGACGGGGGCCGCGCGGCGGGGAGGGCTCCATGGACGTGACCGTCGAAGACGGCTCCGTGTCCGGCGATTCGTTCAGCTTCGTCGCTGCCCTCCAGATGAGGGGCAACAGCATCCGCCAGATCTACCGGGGCACCGTGGACGGCGACGTCATGTCCGGCGTCATCGAAGGGCCCCGAGGCGAGCAGCCGTTCACCGGCAGGCGCGTGCCGTCGTAGCGCTCCCCCGTCGGGCGCGTTGCCCTCTCCCGGGTCCTCGGGCACATTCCGGGGCAGGGGCGGGACCCTCCGGTCCGGCCCCTGTTTTTCGTTCTCTTCGGTGTCGTGTCGTGCTTCTTGGTCTTCGCGGAGGTCCCCTCTCCATGCGCGTTCTGCCCCCTGCCCTAGGCGCCGTCGGCCTCACCGTCCTGCTCCTGCCGGCCAACGCGTCGGCCCAGGCAGAACGGCCCCGCCTCACCACCCAGGACTACCAGCGAGCCGAGCGGTTCCTTGGCAATCACACCAGCCCGCTGGTCTACGGCGCGACCGTGCGTCCCGGTTGGTTGGATGACGGCACGTTCTGGTATGCCAACGACATTCCCGGGGGAACCGAGTTCCTCGTGGTGGATCCGACCGCCCGGGAACAGGGCCGGGCGTTCGATCACCCGCGCCTGGCAGAGGCCATGTCGCCCATCCTCGGGACGGCCGTCGACCCGCTGGGGCTCCCCATCCGCGATCTCCGTTTCGAGGGTCACACGGCCATCATCGATGTCGCCACCCGACCGTTGGTGCTCGAGTGTGACCTGTCGGAGTACTCGTGCAACGCCACCCACTCCGACCTGTCTCCACTGAACCCCGGGGAAGTGCCCTCGCCCGACGGGACGCTGGCCGTCTTCATTCGCGGTCATGACCTGTGGGTCCGGGATCGCCGCAATGGCGAGGAGACCCGCCTCACCGATGATGGCGTGGAGGACTTCGGCTACGGCACCAACAACGCCGGGTGGGTCCGACGTGACCGGCCCGTGGTGGCGTGGTCGCCCGACTCCCGGAAGATCGCAACCTTCCAGCACGACGCCCGGGGCGTGGGGATGATGTATCTCACCAGCACGAAGGTGGGGCATCCCGAACTGGACGCATGGCGGTATCCCCTCCCCGAGGACACGGTCATCTTCCGCATCCACAGGGTGGTCATCGATCTCGATCGGCCCGACGGGGACAAGGTCGTCCGGCTGGACATGGAGCCCGATCAGCATCGCTCCACGTGCAGCGACCACATGGAGTGCGGCGGACGTCTCGGCGACCTCGAGTGGACCGACGACAGCTCCGAGTTCGCCTTCGTCTCGAGCTCCCGCGACCACAAGGTCGCCCAGGTGCGCATCGCCGACGCCGCCACCGGGCAGGTGCGCGACGTGTTCCGCGAGGTGGAGGAGACCTTCTACGAATCGCAGAGCGGGTGGCGGTACCTGGCGGCCTCCGACGAAATCCTCTGGTTCTCCCAAAGGGACAACTGGGGCAATCTCTTCCTCTACGACTCCGAGACGGGGGCGCTCAAGAGGAAGGTGACCGAGGGCGACTGGAACGCCCTCGACATCCGGGAAGTGGACGAGGATGCCCGCACCGTCACGTTCATGGGGAACGAGCGGGAGCCCGGCGACCCGTACTTCCAGTACCTGTACCGCGTCGACCTGGATGACGGGGACGTCACCCTCCTGACTCCCGACAGCGCGAACCACGTCGTGTCCCTTTCACCCGACGGCCGGTACATCGTCGACTCCTACTCCACCCCGGTGATTCCCCCGGTCACGGTCCTCCGCGACCGCGACGGCGACGTCCTGATGACGTTACAGGAGGCGGATATCACCCAGCTGGTGGCGTCGGGCTGGCAGCCGCCCACGCCGTTCGTGGTGAAGGCCCGGGACGGGGTGACGGACCTCCACGGCCTCCTCTTCCGCCCCACCGACTTCGACCCGGACGGGTCGTACCCCGTGGTGAACTACCTCTACCCGGGTCCCCAGTCGGGCAGCGTCGGCAGCCGGTCTTTCCAGCCCTCCCGCCGCGACAAGCAGGCCCTGGCGGAGCTGGGTTTCATCGTGGTGGAGGTGGACGCCATGGGAACGCCGGGGCGGTCGAAATCCTTCCACGATGCCTACTACGGCAACATGGGCGACAACGGCCTGCCGGACCAGATGGCCGCCATCCGGCAACTGGCGGAAACGCGGCCCTACATGGATCTCAGCCGCGTCGGCATCTTCGGGCACTCCGGTGGCGGATTCGCCTCCACTGCCGGGATTCTGCGGTATCCGGATTTTTACCACGTCGCGGTGTCCAGCGCCGGTAACCATGACAACCGCAACTACGAGGACGACTGGGGTGAGAAGTGGCAGGGACTGCTGGTGGAGTATGCCGAATCCAATCCGGCTCCCGGTTCCGACGGGGAACCCGGTCCGGCGACCAATTACGACAACCAGGCCAATCAGCTCCTGGCGGCAAATCTGAGAGGTAAACTGCTGCTGGCCCATGGCCTGCGGGACAGCAATGTACACCCGTCCAACACCTTTCTGGTGGTGCAGGCGCTGATCGAAGCCGAAAAACCTTTTGACCTGTTGATTCTGCCCGAGGCGCGGCACGGATTTTATAACGACCGGTATTTCATGAAGCGCCGCTGGGATTATTTCGTGGAGCACCTGCAGCAGGTCACGCCCCCGGCCGATTTCAGCTTCGCCGATAACATCGACTGATTGCCTGCTTTTTCACGCACCCGTGA
>CALJKZ010000512.1 GCA_937983085.1 uncultured Gemmatimonadales bacterium | reverse complement strand
CATCGAGCAGTTCCCGGTGGCCATGCAGCTCCGCTTCCTCCAGACCGTCACCGAGGTGGCGGTGGAGAACAACTCCACGACTCTCTTCCCCATCCCCATCGACCTCTTCTCACCGTTCGTGAAGGAGTCGACGCCGGCCTCCCCCGAGGCCCGGGAGCGGGCGCTGAAAGCGGCAGCGGAGGCGATGGTGGGGTCGTCGCTTCCCGGTAAGAGCGAGGAGGCAGCGGGCCTGGAGAACGTTGCCCGCAAGCTCCTCAACGTGGGAGACGCCGACGCGACGTCCGCCGACGCCAAGGAGAAGGAGGCCGTCCCGGTGGAGAGGGACGTCGCCGAGATGGCGGACGACTAGGGCGAGCAACAGCCCGCCCGGCACTAGCGCTCGTCGGCCTCCGAGAACCCGGAGGCCGGCTCGGCGTCGGCGAAACGGTAGAGGGTCTCGCCGTCGCGGATCATGCCGAAGTCCTCCCGGGCGATGCGCTCGATGGTGGTGGCGTCGTTCCGGAGGGAGTCGGCCCAGGCGCCGAGGGAATCGATCTGCGCGTGGACCTCGGTGAGCACCTCGCGCTCCACGGCCAGGGCCTGGCGCGCTTCCCGTAGCTCGAAGACCGAGTACTCGCCACCGAAGACGGCGTAGTACACCGCCGCCAGGAGGAGCCCCGGGACGAGGATCCGTCCGAGCCGGGTCAGATCCACCGGATCAGCCCGGCCGTCGGCGCGATGTCACCCGTAGGGGCGCTCAATGCCAGAGTGACGTTCATCGCCACAGCGACGCTCCGGGGTACCGTGCGGCCTCGCCCAGCTTCTCCTCGATGCGAAGGAGCTGGTTGTACTTGGCCACGCGGTCGGTCCGACTGGCGCTGCCCGTCTTGATCTGGCCGGCGCCGGTGGCGACGGCCAGGTCCGCGATGAGCGTGTCCTCGGTCTCGCCCGAACGGTGCGACACCACGTTGCCGTAGCCTGCCTGGCCGGCGATGCGCATGGTTTCGAGCGTCTCGGTGAGCGTGCCGATCTGATTCACCTTGATGAGGATGGCGTTGGCCGCTCCGTCGCGGATCCCCTGTTCCAGGCGGTCGGAGTTGGTCACGAAGAGGTCGTCGCCGACGATCTGCACGTCGTCGCCCACGGCCTCCGTAATGGCCTTCCAGCCCCGCCAGTCGTTCTCGTCGAGAGGGTCTTCGATGGAGCGGATGGGGTACTTTGCAACCCAATCGCTCCAGAATTCAACCATTCCGGCCGCGTCCCTCCGCTCACCCCCCGACCAATGGAAGACGTACTCGCCGTCTTCGAAGAACTCGGTGGCCGCAGCGTCGAGGGTGATGACCAGGTCCTCCCCGGGTCGGTAGCCCGCCTTCTCGATGGCCTGGAGCACCACCTCGACGGCCTCTTCGTTGCTGGCCAGGTCCGGAGCGAAGCCGCCCTCGTCGCCGACGGCGGTGTTCCTGCCCTGGTCGGAGAGCACCTTCTTCAGGTGGTGGAACACCTCCACGCCCATGCGCAGGCCCTCGGAGAAGGTCTCGGCCCCCACGGGCATGACCATGAACTCCTGGATGTCGACGTTGTTGGGCGCGTGGGCCCCGCCGTTGAGGATGTTCATCATGGGCACCGGCAGCGTGTCCGCCGATCCGGTGGGCGCCAGGTACCGCCACAGGGGCATCTGGTTCTCGGTGGCGGCGGCTCGAGCGGCGGCCATGGAGACGGCGAGGATGGCGTTGGCGCCGAGGTTACGCTTGTTGGGCGTGCCGTCGAGATCGATCATCGTCCGATCGATGTCGAGCTGCTCCCGGGCCTCGAAGCCACGGAGGGCGCCGGCGATCTTGGTGTTGATGTTCTCCACCGCCGTCCGGACGCCCTTGCCGAGATAACGGCTCCGGTCCCCGTCACGAAGCTCCACTGCCTCGTGGGCCCCCGTGGATGCGCCGGAGGGCACCGCGGCGCGCCCCCGGATGCCGGTTTCGAGGGTGACCTCCGCCTCGACGGTGGGGTTGCCCCGCGAATCGAGAATCTCTCTTCCGTGCACGCCGACGATGGCCGACATCGAATCTCCTTAGGATGATGAGTTCGCGGCCTGGAGGCCTGCCACGGCCACCTGAGCGCGAACGGTCAGATCGTTTCGGTCTTCGAGCTCCAAGCCCTCGACGGCGATGGGATCGCCGAATCGAACGGTGATGGTGCCCGGATGGATGAGGAGCGAGCCCTTCTTCATGACGTCTCGCGCCCCGTCGATGAACGCCGGTACGACATCGACGCCCGTCTGGATGGCCAGTACGAAGGCCCCTTTCTTGAACGGCTGCAAGACCCCCGTCGGCGAGCGGGTTCCTTCAGGGAACATGATGACCGTCGGATTCTCGGCCGCCAAGCGTTCACGGGCTGTGGCCAGCGACTCCACCGCTCGGTTACGGTCGTGGCGGTCGATGAAAATGTGGCCGCAGACACGCACGGCCGTGCCGAAGACCGGAACGCGCTCCAGCTCCTTCTTGGCCACGAACAGATAGCGGCCCGGGAGGTGGGCGGTGAGCGCCAACACGTCGAACCACGAGGAGTGGTTCGCCACCAGGATCTGGGGACGGTCGGGGTCGACGATCTCGGGATTCTCGAAGGTGACCTCGACCCCCGCGCACCGCAGGAGCAGCCGGGACCATCGACGGGGACACTCGTCACAGATGCACGAGAGCCGGGGATCCTTCCGGGCGGCGGCCCACATCATCCGCAGTCCGTACCACACCGTGGACGGCACGATGACGATCAGCACCAGCAGCAGCCGGATCACGACCCCTCGCTCCAGTGATCGAAACCGCCGCGTTCCAAAGCCACCCGGCTTCCATCCGAGCGCCGGAGGACGACCGAGGGCTCCGCTCCCGGGTCCAGCGCCTCGACGATGCCCACCTTCACGAGGCGGAGACCGTACTTCTTCTCGAAATACGCCACGTCCACCGCGCCGGGATCGGTGACGAAGCAAAGCTCGTAGTCCTCTCCCCCGTGGAGGGCGAGTTCACGCCCCCGCTCGACGCCGAACGCGTCCACCACCGCCTCGGCCACGGGGATGGCGTCCTCGTCCAGAACAATGGTCACGCCTGAGGCCGCCGCCAGGTGACAGGCGTCGCCGGCCAGCCCGTCGGACAGATCGATGAGGGCGTCGACGACCTCCTGCTCCACCAGGCAGCACGCGGCCGACACCCGGGGCTCCGGGTGGGCGAAGGCCGCTCGATAGGTCTCGAGATCCTCCGCCGAGAGCGGGTGGCTCGGGCTCGTCGCCGTCCTCCCAACGGAGAACGGCCGCGGCGCTGGCGCCCAGGGGGCCTGTCACCCAGACCTCGTCGCCCGCCTCCGCGCCGTCTCTTTGGACGGGCCATGCCGTGCGGCCCATGGCCACCACGTCCACGACCAGGGGCCCGGGCGAGCGGGTCATGTCGCCTCCCACGACGGTGGCGCCCACCGACGTGGCCGCCGCCCGGAGACCACGCTGTACCTCCCGGACGTCGACTCCACCGCCCTCCGGCGCGCGGGGCACCGCCATGGAGACGAGCACGGCCACCGGGGTCGCCGCCATGGCCGCCAGGTCGGAGAGGGCCACCGCGCCGGCGCGCCATCCGATCTCTTCGTCGGTGAGCCACGAGCGGCGGAAATGGACGTCTTCCACGGACAGGTCGGTGGTGACCACCCAGCCGTCCTGCAGCACCGCAGCATCGTCTCCGGGTCCTACCGCCACGTCCCGTGCGTCGTCGTCGCCGACGATCTCACGGAGAAGATCGAACTCCCTGCCCTTCCCCAACCGAACGCGTTTCATGGCGAGCCCCGACGCGGGCATCCAACATATCGCATGCGTTACCGGGCCGGGTCGGCGTCGAAGAGGACGAAGGGAAGGCCGAGGTCGGTCTCGCCGGCCTGGTCGCTGTCGGTGAGCCCGGCCACCTCCGTGAGCGCCCGCGGCAGGGCCTCCGCCACGTCGGACGGTGTGAGCCCTCGGCCTCGAGCAGCGAGTACCGCCGCCCGCCCGCTGAGGTAGAGGCCCGAGGCGCCGGCGTCGTGGGCGTCGAGACCCTGGGCCGCCAGCGCCCCGCACACGCCGGCGAGGGTGTCGCCCATGCCGGCCACGGCGAGGTCCGACGACGACTGGGTGTCGATGGCAACCGGGCCGTGGGGCGACGCCACCACCGACGGCGCGCCCTTGAACACGACGGCGCACTCGAACGCGAGCGACGCTCGGCGGGCCACATCCAGCGGCGACGCGTCCAGCGCGTCACCGAGGAGTCTCCGCATTTCGCCGACGTGGGGCGTCATGAGGACGGGCCGCCCTTTCGGAAGCTTAGCGGCGCCCTCGGCGACGAGGTTGAGGGCGTCGGCGTCCAGGACCAGGGGCGCCCCGCCCGTGGTGAGGGCGGCGCCCAGGGCCTTCCTCGACTCCGCGGTCCGCCCGAGGCCGGGGCCGACGACGACGGCGTCCGCGGCTCCCAAGGCGGCGCGAAGCTCCTCGTCGTCGCCCCACCGCACGACCATGGCCTCGGGAAGCGCGGCATGAACGGCGTCGCGATTCTCGTCGGCGGTGGCCACCTGGACGAGGCCGGCCCCGGCGCGGAATGCCGCCCGTCCGGCTAGAACGGCCGCGCCGGCCATCCCCGCCCCACCCCCCACCACCAACACGCGCCCGACCCGGTTCTTGTGGGTGTCGGTCCCTCGTCGAGGGAGACGGCCGGCGACCCAGCCCCCCGTCACCACATACGCCGACGCGTCGTCTTCGCCCAAGGGCGGGAATCCGATCTCGACGGCTACGTGGCGCCCCACGTGGGCGCGGGCGGGGTGGAGAAGCGCTCCGACCTTTGGCGCTCCGAAGGACACCGTGAGATCGGCGTCGACGACGGAGCCCTCCACCGCCCCCGTGGAGGCGTCGGTACCGGACGGCACGTCGAGGGCCACCACGGGGGCCGACACGTCGTTGAGGGCGGCGATGACGCGAGCCTGCCGGGGGCGAGGCGCCCCACGGACGCCCGTCCCCAGAATCCCGTCCACCACCATGGACGCCGACCCCAGAACGGAGCGGAGTTCCTCGTCGTCGAGCGCCTCGTCGTCCGTCGCCTCCACGGGCCATCCGTGGAGCAGCGGGTCGTCGACGGGCCGGTCGGCTACCAGAAGCGCGCGAGTCGGGTGGCCCCACGCGGCGAAGGAGCGCAGCGCCACGAGCGCGTCTCCCCCGTTGTTGCCGGAGCCTATGAGGCCCACCACGGGGCGGGGCGCTCCGGAGGTCCGGCGAGGCGTACGCGCGGGGTCCATTAGAACGCGCATCGCCACCAGG
>CALJKZ010000511.1 GCA_937983085.1 uncultured Gemmatimonadales bacterium | reverse complement strand
CATCCTGCTCGGTCTAGCCAACACCATGACGATGGTCGCCGGTCCGGGGCCGGTCGCCATGGTCACGACCGACGCGATTCCCCTCAACGGGAACGACCGCCTCGACGCGATGATCAACGTCCACACGATCTTCAACACAACAGCCCCAGGGTTCGCGTTCGCTCTGGAAGTGAGCACCGACGGCAGGCCTTCACGGCGCTCCTCGCGTCGGCTACCCTCGTTCCCATCGTCGGTGGCCCGCCATCCACTGGTCCACTGGGCGGCGCTTGAAGCCTGCTTCCACCAAACCCATCAACCCCTGCCTCCCACGTCCCGCAGGTGACACGCCGTGTCGCTACAAGGGTCGCAACCCAGAAGGAGAAGCCGATGCTGACGGTCTTCGCAAGTAACCAAGGGATCATGTCCGTCTTCGGGAACCCCACGATCATCACGACAGACCCAATGTCATCTCGGGGCACTCACGCCGAACTGACCGTCAACGTCCACCAGATGTTCGCCGTAGGTGCAACTGGAACCCCCCAGATCGTCGTGTCCCTTCAGGGGAGCAACGACGGACAGGTCTTCCAAGACATCAGCGGACTCTCCGATGTCATCGTCGCCGCGGGACCTGGCGCGCCCCTAAGCGCTGCCGTCAGGAGCGCTTATGTCCGTCTCTCGGTCATGGCCGACGTGCAAGCGGGGACTCCCGGCGACTGGCAGTATGCCGTGTTCGACGCGCACGTCAACTTCACCGAAGCGTAGCCTGACATGTACGGCCACGCACTGGCCCGCATTTTCAGCCGTCGAGCGTCGTGCTCCGTTGAGAGCGATCGCGTCATTCGGCGGTCACATTTCGTCGGGCGCGCAGCGCCGCGGAGGTCTCGATGGCTCGGGTGAAGAGACGGTGTGACTGCAAGTGTCCCGACAGAGAACAGATGGCTCAACCAGAGGACCCTGACGCAGAACGCGAGACCGATTCGGGCACGGGGTCAGGAGACAGCGGGGGATCCGGAGGCGGAGAAACGGAGCCGCCGCGCCGCCGCAGGCGGCGCAAGCGCGACGACGAGGACGACGCCGATCCGCCGTTGGGCGGGGGTGACGGGGACACACTTGTCCTGCGCACCGACGGCATTGAGTCGATAGGAATCTGGAGCGACTCCAGACGCCCCGTGAGCATCTCCGCAGTCTCTTCCATCAATGCGGTGCGTGCGCCACAAGGAATGAGGGCTGGGATAGTGCATGCCGACCGACCGGTAATCTTGCAGGGCGCGCCGGTCTCGTGGCCGCCATTCAATGCTGACAGCGAGTGGCCATCTTCTCTGGCCTTCGGCAATGCAGCTTCAGAGTGCTCGTGCGGCGACCGGCACGCGAGTGCGACTGAGTATGCCGTGACGGAGTGCTCGGCGGTCGAGAACAAGATCGTCAAACCAGTGTACAAGAAGGGCTTCAAGCGGCTCGGCAAGGACAATGCGGCGCTTCAGCAGCTGATAATTGCACATGAGCACGACCACTACTTCGACGCGGCTCTTCGCGTGGCGTGTCAAGAGTGGCGGGAGGCTCAAGACGAGGCGCGACTGGCTGCACACAACCTACGCCGCCGCCGTGATCGAGATAACCGAGATGCCGACCAGCGGGCGAAGGACAAGGAAGCGCAGAAGCGATTCCGGTATCGCTGCGCGCTCTACCGTTCGGAGATCAACGCCTACAAGAAAGACATCGCGTGCCTCAAGAAGATGCTGCTTTGTTGCGAGGAGGCCGAGAAGGAAGACCCACCGTGCCTGACGTGTGAGGCTGTGCAGGATATGTTGGAATTGGCCGAGAAGATGAAACAGGAGAACGAGGAGAAGCTCGACGCTGAGCGAGGCCCGAATGGCGAGAAGTGCTAAGCGAGCATCGCAAGTATGCGTGCTCCAGTTCGAGTCAACGTCAACGCTTGACTCTCAACGTTCCCTTTCGTCCGATGCGATGCGATCGGCTGCCGCGCGCGCAGCAGCGCCCAGCTCTGCAGACTTCGAGTTGCGCTCAACATCCCGCAGTGCGGGAATGGCGGCCGCTCCGGCTTTCCCCATCGCTCCCAGAGCCTCTGCCGCAGCCACTCGACACTCAAGCTTGTAGGTCCAACTGCCTTCGGGCGAGGCTCGGCCTTCAAGTAGATCGACGAGCGCTGGAACGGCGTCGGCCGCGGCTGGCCCGATGCGTCCGAGAGCTCGCGCAGCCTCGGCCTCAACGTTCGACGCTCGGATGGAGCTGAGTAGACTAGGCAGCTTCCCCTGCAGGGCTCTCAGGAGCGCGGGAACCGCTGGTCTCGCGGAGGGGCCCAACTCCGCTAGAAAGCGAATCATGGCGCACCGGTCCGTGTCCGTCGCCTCCTCTTCAAGTGCCGCTGCAAGTGCATTTGCGATTGTCGGTGCATGCGCCTCGGGCTCAGGCGATAGGTCCAGCAACGCTCTGGCCGCGACCATCTTCGTCCCACCGGCAGCGTGGAGGCCGTCAACCAAGACCGGGATGACGGCGTTAACCTCGCCCGTGTTCCCGAGCGCAGACGCAGCCCGCACGCGTATCGCGAGCGAGATATCCCCGAGCGCCGTCCGGAGTTCTGCCGCGAAGTCGAATGCGAGTCCGTCACGGCGTTCAATGACGGAGACTGCTGCCAGCCTCACCTCCTCGGCCGAATCGCTGAGAGCCATGCGAAGCAACTCCAGCGATTCAGCAGTCGGGACGGAGCCATCGAGAAGGACCGAGGTCGCCCGTGCGCGGACACTGTCGGCCGGATGCCGCATCGCGGCGGCGATCACCCGCGTCGCGGGCCCGCCAATGGCGCGTAGTACGACCAACGCACGCTCATTGGGAGCGTCCTGGCGCCACAGTGCCTGCTCAAGCGCAGGCACTGAGATTGCGCCGAGATCGACGAGCGCGCGCTCCGCCTCACTCGCCTCCCCGCTCCCTGGGGAATCGGCGAGAACCTGGATCAGCGCGATCCGAACTCGCTCCTCGTCGTGTGCGAACGGAACGACGGCCCGGGTCGCCGCAAACCGCACTAGGTCGTCGTCGTCGTCCATCGCTTGTATCAAGCTCGGAACAGCGGACCGACTCGATGTCCCGAGAGAACTCAGTTGCTCGGCCGCACGGCATCGAACGGAGGCATCGCCATGCGACAGGGCGGCGCCGAGGAGCGGAATGGCTGGCTCCCCGGTGGACGCGGCGGCGTCCAACGCAGCAAGCCGAACCTGAGGGCTGGCGTCCTGCAGCGCGCGCTCGGCGAGACTCAGCGCCGAGAGAGGGAACGCGCCGATCCTAGCAAGCGCTTGGTATGAGGCCGAACGTATTCGCGCATCGCTGGACTCGGTCGCCTGGAGAATGCGCGGCGCTACGTGAGTCGCCGCCGATCCCGCGGCACCGATCGCGGAGATCACCCATGCACGGCGTTCGGTGTTCGGTGTGTCTAGCGCCGCAACTAGCACTGCGAGAGCACGTGTATCGTCAAGGCCGAGACGGAGTAGCGCACGCGCGGCGGCGAGGCGAACGCTCTCGTCTGGATCGTCCAACACGCCGCTCAGAGGGGCCGCAATCGTGCTCTCAGAGCCGCTTAGCGATCCAAGTGCGAGTGCCACTTCTCGCCGCACCGGCGCGTGTGGGTCTGTCAACGCGCGCGCCAAGTCAGGGGCGATCGATGAATCTGGCACCGCCGCGTGGTCGCACATCTCCCTCAGCAGGCGCGCCACTGCCCATCGATGGCGTGCGTCACCATCGCTGAGTGCGCGAGCCAACAACTCTCTTGCTTCGCTCCGAGCATCTGGAGCGAGCATCCCGGAGTTCAGATAGCCAGCCGCCGTGGCGATTAGCGCTCGACGGACGCGCTGATCCGGTTCGACGGCGATTCGGTTTACGAAAGGAGTGACCGGAAAGCTACCAGGCTTCGAGACGACGTCAATGAGCGTGACAGCGTCCAAGCGAGTGAGGGGCGAATCGTCGTTGAGCAGGGCGACCAATTCTTCAATCGCCTCGTCGCCGAGCACGCTCAACGCGTCCCAAGCCGCGTCTCGCGTTGGGGAGTTGCGTTCGAGAGTACGAAGGCGATCTACAAGGACTTTCGCGGCTGGGCGTCCCATGGCTCGGACAGCCGCCTCACAGGCAGCGCGACTCTGGTCCTCCTCGGCGCTCGCAAGGGCGTGAACCCACTCGTCAAGCGACTTGCCGCTGTGACGGATAGGCGCCGGATTGGTCCTGGGGACTGACGGCGAAGCCCTCTCCCGGTGTGAACGTTCGTTCATCCGCTGATCGCGCTGAGGCGGTGCGGTCTCGGCTGGTGGAACACTCGGGCCGTCGCAACCACCCAGGAGCAGCGCGCAAAGCACAACGGTTAGGCGGGGACGCATGGCTGTCGAGTTTACCAGCCCCGGCCGCTGTGTGCGCCGGGCGTCACGAGGCGACCGCCTTGGTCACGCCAGCGGCGGCAAGTACGCGCCCTCAGCCAAGCAGGCGCCCCCAAGAAACTGCCGCAGTACCTCCGCATTCGCGGTCTCCCGGCGCGCCTCGCGGTCGGCACAGTTGCGGCACAGTTGGTGAACTCCCGCCTTTCCAGCAACGCCAGCGGATCCATCCACACCTGCGACCCGCCACCCACGCGGTTTGAGTTTGGCCTCACCCGCTTCGGGAGCAAGAGGCCGGAGGTTCAAATCCTCTCGCCCCGACCACGCGTAAGTCGCAATCGCTACGCGGCTTACAGCGATTGCGCGCGCACCCCGCGAGCCCCTGGAGTCGGCCGACTCCGGCCACCGCTGGACTAGCCGCTGGACTTGCTCGGGAGAGCCGCCGGCCGTCGCGCGCCCCGACGAGGGCCGCCGTTGCGCCGCTGTCCCAGCCGCACTCCGCAGCGACGAAAACGCGTCCGCGGTGGCTCTCCGGAACCCGTGCGCGACTCGAGGGCGCGATCAGCGCCGGTCCGGCGCGAACCGATCGTCGAACTGTCCGGCCGCGGACGCTAGCCTCGTCGTCGGTGACACGGTGAAAGTAAAGTCAGTCCGCTTCCTCCCGCTGCGCAAGGTGTACCGCCTCACGAACGGCAAGGCGGTGGAGACACATCGATACTGCTGTCTGGGCCCCGGTGACGATCTCGTAGTCAAGAGGCGGAACCTCGCCCACGCCCGATGCAGGAACGGCGTGGCGCAGGTGCTTCCCCTGTACTCGGCCCGCGACGCTGTCGCCATGGGGACGCGTCAGATCCGACTGACGATCAAGGAGATCGAGACGGAGGATGAGCTGGCGGGGTACCACCAGCTTGAGCAGTGCCACTACAGAGGCAAGATT
>CALJKZ010000510.1 GCA_937983085.1 uncultured Gemmatimonadales bacterium | reverse complement strand
CGGGCAGCGACGTTGCGCAACCTATGGCCATCCCGGCCGTCGGCGGGATGATCGTAGAACTCCTCGCGCTCTTCATCGTCCAGTGCGTCTACTACTGGGTGAAGGAGACCAAGTGGCGGCTGGGCTGGAAGGACGAGAACTTCGATCCCCCGGAGGCTGCGGACGCACAGCCGATCGCCGCGGGGGCGTGACCTGGCCGGGGAGTCGTCGTGTCGCATCTCCGACGTACGCTGTCGGATCTCCTACACCTCGAGACCGCGAGCCAGTGGTTCGAGGCTGACTCCGTTGCGCGCGCGCAGGGACGCCGGAACGGCACGGCGATTGTGAGAGGCTCTCCACCCGGGGCGCGCCCGCGCGTGCTCCCTCAAGTCCACGACTCAGGAGCAGAGACCATGACCATCCCTCTTCGGCCGATCACGCTCGCCGCCATCGCGGCCCTTTCCCTCACGCTCGCCGCGTGCAGTTCCGGTGCCGACGCCCCGCACCACGATCACAGCGGGCATCAGCACGGCGCCGCCATGCCCGAGCAGCATCACGGGCCGGAGGCCGGTGGCGCGGCGATGGGCGGCATGACCCACGAGTCCGCCTCGCACGCCGTGATGATGAAGAAGATCGCGCCGTCGGCCGCGTACCCGCTCTCCACGTGCGTCGTGAGCGGCGAACGCCTCGGAGGTGACATGGGCGAGGCCATCGCGTACGAAGTGGAGGGCCAGGAGGTCCAGTTCTGCTGCGAAGGCTGCGTCGACGAGTTCAAGGAGTCGCCTGCGAAGTTCCTCGCCAAGGTGCGCGAGGCCGGCGGTCGCAAGTAGTCAATCTGATCAGGGTGACGCCCGGGCGTACCGAGAGAGGTTCTCCCTCCCTTCCCAACTCCCTCCCTCCGGGCGAGGAGCATCACGCTCCTCCTCACGCCCACTCGGGCGTCCGGTGCGTCCCCTGATGCATACGAGTTCCGTCGCGCCTTGCAGGTGACGACCTCGGCCGTAGCGGCGCGCTGGGCAGGGCCGGTGCCGAACAACGCGCCGCACCGCTCGTCGTTCGTCTGTACGTCAGCGCGACCCGACCGTCGTCCACGCGCGCCGCGCCACGCCGCACCGTCGTGTGACGCGGGCAAGCGCCATCGCAGGGAGGTGGCACGGCGTGTGCGTCGCCTCCGTGCGGCTCCGCCTGGGATCGCGGCGGAGCCAGGAGGCAGACATGCGCACAAGATCCCTCGCGGTCGCCGCCCTCGTCATCTCAGCGGTGCTCGCGGTCCCTGCGCAGGCGACGGAGATCGTGTTCACGACCGACGGCAGCACGTACCACGGCGAGGTCGTCGAGGTCAGTGAGTCGGCCGTCGTGATGGACGCCGACTGGCCCCCCCTCGGTCGGGTGACGCTCGAGCGATCGCGAATTGAGGACCGCTCCTGGTGGCGGCTGCGGACGCAGCGCCTCGGCGAGGACTGGGAGAAGCGGTTGGCGCTCGCCGAGTGGGCGGAGGAGCGGGGGCTCTTCGTCCAGGCCGTGATCGAGTTCAAGAGGGTTCGCGAGGACGCTGACCTCCGTGATCGCGCTACCACGTCGATTCAGCGGATCGAGCGGCGACTGGCACTCGAGCTACTCGACCGCGGCGAGTCGCTTCTCGCCGACGCACGACCATCGGCAGCGAGGCGATACTACGAGATCATCGTGCGTCGCTACCCGGCGACCGACGTCGCGCCCATGGCGAGGAGTCGCCTGACGGCGATCGAGGAGGCGGCGGAGCGCGAGCGACGGCGCCTCCGTGCGGCGCGCGAAGAGGCGCGCGAGCTGAGGGCGTTCCGCCGCGACGCTGCCGCCTGGGATGCGGAGCTGAAGGCCATTCGCTTGCTCATGGAGAAGGCCGAGGAACTCGGGAGCGCCGTCACTGCGCACACGCGGACCGTGCGCGACTCGCGGCGGGTCCGCGATCAGGCGAAGCACCTCGAGAAGGCATGGCGTCAGGTGACGGCTCTCGGTCCCCCGCCCGACGGCGTAGACTGCGACGACGTCGATCGCGTTCGCAGCCTTGTGAAGGAGAGGCTGGTCACGGCGTACCTGCGTCTCGGCGAGGGCGAGCTGGTGCGCGGCTCGATCGTGCGCGCCGAGGAGTGGTGCGTCCGCGCCTGCGAGCTCGATCCGGAAGGTCGCGAGAACCACGACCTGCACGAGAAGATCATCGACGCGTTCCTGCTCTCGGGCACGTACAGGCACGGTCTGGTCCGGTGAACGCGCACCTCCTCGCGCCAACGAGCGTCGGCAGGCGGTACCTGTCCGAAATGCGACGCCCGCCGATTGCTTTGCCACACCCCCTCTCGGGCGCCTCTCGGTCCGGGGGGCGGTGCGGCCGTGCACGAGGCGGACTCAGTTCGGCGAGGACGCACTCGCCAGAGCCTCGCGGGCCCGTGCGCGCGGCATCGCGCTTGCGGCTGGGGACGACAAGTCTGGGCGGCCTGGGCGCCCAAGTGCCAGGAGGTTGGAATGTTCGAGTCCAAGCAGAGGATCTTGCTCTACGCGGCCGTGGCGGGCTTGATCGCGCTCCCGAGCGCCGCCGGGGTCGTCGCACACTACGCGCTCTCCGCGTCGCCGGACGCCGCTGCGTGCCCGGCGCAGGTTGCGCTCGGCCACGGGTCCGCGTGTCCTGACGCCCGCGCCGAGCCCTCCGAAGGTCGCAGCCGGCGCTGCTGCGCCTCCGTGGTCGGCGGGCACCGCTGTGAGGATCTGCGAGCGGCCGGATCGGGCGGTGGCACGTGCGCGGGAGGCTGACCACGCGAGCCGCCCCCATGACGTCTCGCACGATACGCGCGACGGCGGCCGCCGCCGTTCTCGTTGCGGCCGTCCTCGGCGGGTCGGCGTGCGCTCGCGTCAGGACCGTTCCGGTGCCCTCGCCGACCGCGGACGACCTGCGCGCCGAAGTCGAGGCGTGCTGTGAGCAGCACCGCATCGATGCTTCCGAGGATGACGTGGTCGCACTGCGCGAGGAACTGAACGCGTTGAGAGCGTCCGTCGAGAGCGGGGAGCGCCGCCGCACCGCGATGCGCAAGGCGATGGACGAGTACGCGCAGGGCGTGTGCCTCGTCCATGGCGTCTTCACGTTCGTCGAGACCACAGCCGACGGCGACGAGAGGATCGACGGCCCGGGCGGGATGCCGCTCGCGCTGGAGTACCTCGGGTCTGGCTTCCTCGCGAGCGATGCCGGGCACGTTGCGACCAACCGTCACGTGGCCGAGCCCTGGTGGAACAACGACAGCGTCGTGCCGCTGCTGCGCCGGGGGCTGCGGCCCGAGTTCGTGTCCCTCACCGTGACGTTCCCCGGCCGTGCCCCCATCTCCGTCCCTCGGGATACGATCCGCGTCAGCGACGAGTCTGTCGATCTCGCGGTGTTCCGCGTGGAGGTCGACGGCGTGCCGGTCCTGCCCCTCTCCCGTCGGGACCCGTCAACACTGCGCGGCGAGGGGCTGATGCTCCTCGGGTATCCGACGGGTCTGGCGGCGCTGTTGGCCCGCGCTGAGCCGGACGTCGCCGCGGCGGCGATGGCGGATGCGTCCGACACCGAGTCTTTGATCCGCTCGCTGAGCGCCCGGGGCGGCCTGCTCCCGGTGAGCACCCATGGAACGCTGAACCACGTGACGCCTCACAAGCTCATCTACGACGCGATCACGACTTCAGGTGGCTCCGGGGGGCCCGCATTCGGTCCGAATGGCGAGGTCATCGGCGTCAACTTCGCAGTGCTCCGGGGCTTCCAAGGCTCCAACTTCGGAGTCCCGATCCGCTTTCTTGCCGCACTCTCGAAGTAGCCGGCGCTGCGGACTCGCGTTCGGCTGCCGAGGGCGATGGGCATGCGATCGCAGGGCCGCGAGCTCACCGGATTCAGTGACCCGGAGGAACCCGGATCGACGCACGACACCCGAGCTTGCCGAGCATCAGGGTCGACCGTACGCGCGAGCCCGACTCCAAGACGAGGGCGCCCGCGAGCCTGAGGGACAAATGCAGAAGACCACGAGAGGCAGCAGCCCTTCCCCCACACCGCGGGCGTCACCGTCGAGAGCGTCGCACTTGGCGCATGCGCTGCGCCTTGAGTATCTCACGGTGGGTTGGAATCTGGTCGAGGGAGTGGTGGCCGTCACGGCTGCCACACTCGCCGGCAGCGTCGCGCTCCTCGGATTCGGAATCGACAGCTTCGTGGAGTCCGCGTCGGGTCTCACGATGATCTGGCGGCTCCGTGCCGAGCGCCGAGGCAAGCTGGACGATCGACAACTCGACCGTGTCGAAGGGCGCGCAAGGCGTCTCGTCGCCGTCTCCTTGTTCCTTCTGGCCGCCTACGTGGCATTCGATGCCACGGCCACTCTGGTCTCCGCGGAGAAGCCGTCGTTCAGCGTCGTGGGCGTCGCACTGACGTCTCTCTCGCTGTTGGTCATGCTCTGGCTCGCTCGCGCGAAACGGCGCGTTGCGGCGGAGCTCGAGAGCCGAGCGATGGAGGCGGACGCGTTCCAAACGACCGTCTGCTGGTGGCTGTCGCTCGCGGCACTCCTCGGCGTGGGTGCGAACGGCCTGCTCGGGTGGTGGTGGGCCGATCCGGGCGCGGCGCTCGTGATCGCTGGCCTGGTAGCGAGGGAGGGGCGTGGCGCCTGGTCGGGTGAACCCGACTGCTGCTGATCGCCGACGCGACGCGCCAGCGATCAGCGCAAGGAGAGACTGGCGCCAGGTCGCCGGGTCGCTCGGATGACGCCCTCACGCCGCCGCGCGCCGCAGGCGCAGCGCATTGGCGACGACCGAGACCGAACTGAGGCTCATCGCGGCCGCGGCGATCATCGGGCTCAAGAGGAGTCCCGTCAACGGGTACAGCACGCCGGCTGCGACCGGGATACCGAGCGCGTTGTACCCGAACGCGAACACCAGGTTCTGGCGGATGTTGCGGACCGTGGCGCGGGACAGGCGGCGCGCCCGGACGATCCCGCGCAGGTCGCCCTTGACGAGCGTCACTCCCGCACTCTCCATCGCGACGTCCGTGCCGGTTCCCATCGCGATCCCGACGTCAGCGAGCGCGAGGGCCGGAGCGTCATTGATCCCGTCGCCGGCCATCGCCACGCGGTGTCCGGCGGCCTTCAGGCGCTCGACGATCGCGACCTTCCCATCCGGGAGTATGTCGGCCTCGACGTCATCGATCCCAAGCTCGGCGGCCACCGCACGGGCCGTCCGCTCGCTGTCGCCGGTGACCATGACGATCCGCAGCCCCTCCGCGCGGAGTTCGTGGAGCGCTTCGTGCGTCGTCTCCTTCACCGGGTCGTGTACGGACAGCAGTCCCGCCGGAGTGCGGTCGATCGCGACCATCAGAACCGTTCGGCCCTTCTCGCGCTCGGCGTCGGCGCGGGCGGCCAGGTCGCCCGAGACGACGCCGTGTTCCTCGAGGAAGCGCGCGCTCCCGACGAGGACGGCGCGCGAGCCGACCCGTCCGCGCACGCCCTTGCCGGTCTCGGTCTCGAAGTCCGTCGCCGCACCGACTGCCACACCGCGCGCTGACGCGCCTACGAGGATGGCCGCGGCCAGGGGGTGCTCGCTCGCGCGCTCCAGCGCCGCGGCGTTGGCCAGGACCTCGTCCTCCGAGAACCCCGCCGCCGCCGTTACTCCCACGAGTTCAGGGCGGCCGCGCGTGAGCGTGCCGGTCTTGTCCACGACGAGCGTGTCTACGTTCCGCAGAACTTCGATCGCCTCGGCGTCGCGGAACAGCACGCCGAGGCCGGCGCCCTTTCCGGCGGCCACCATGATCGACATCGGCGTCGCGAGGCCGAGTGCGCACGGACAGGCGATCACGAGCACCGCGACCGCGTTCACGAGCGCGTGGGCCAGCCGCGGCTCCGGTCCGACCATCGCCCCTACGGCAAACGTACCGATGGCGACCCTCAAGACCGCGGGCAAGAACCACGCCGCGACGCGA
>CALJKZ010000509.1 GCA_937983085.1 uncultured Gemmatimonadales bacterium | reverse complement strand
TTTTGTTTTTAATGATACGGCGACCACCGAGACCCTCGCGTTCCCCCTGGCCCGGCGCTTCGGAGATCCGGGACGGTCCATCATCACGGGCGTGACGCTACAGCGCGACATCACCGAGTTCCGGCGCAGCCCGGAGGTCACGGCCGACGATTTCGACGAACTCCAGCCCTTCCCGGGTCCGCTCCCGTCCCCTTTGGCCGGCCAGCTGCAGGAATCGTCGTCCACGCGTCTCTCCTTGCACCTGGGGACGCGCCGGTACCGCTACGTGGAGTACCGCGGCATCGACGGACTGCGCGAACGCACCATCGTCAGCCTCGGGCTCTATACCGGGGTGAGCATGGGCAAAGGCTTCGACGTCTTCACCCCGGATGGCGTCACCGTCGTGGACGACGTCTTCGGTCGGGCCCACGCGAGCTTCGGCGCCGGCGTGGGCTCTTCGTTGCTCCACGGGGGCTTCACCGTCGAGTCACGGCGGGACGGCGGCAGCTGGCAGGACGTCCTCGCCGACGCCGACCTCGTAGCCTATCTGAGGAACGACGGCCTCCAGGCCCACACCCTCTTTCTGAGGGCCTCGGTGGCGGGCGGGTGGAGGACACGCTTGCCGTACCAGCTGTCGTTGGGCGGACGTCAGGGCGTGCGCTCCCTCGCCGAGGACCGATTCCCCGGAGCGCGCATGATGCGCTTCATCGTCGAGGACCGGATCCTCTTTCCGTGGCCGAGGCCGGGAGCTGCCGACCTGGGCATGACCGTATTCACCGACGTGGGCCGGATCTGGCCGGGGAGCGTGCCCTACGGTGTGGACTCGGGCTGGCAGGCGGCCCTGGGAGCGGGTCTGCGCATCGGCCTTCCTGCGGGCACGCGCAACGTCGTCCGCGCCGACATCGCCTTCCCCATCGGGGCCACCGACGGGAGCCCGATCTTCAGGATGAGTTTCGAGCTCAACCGCCTACGGGACGGCTTCTTCACTCCGGACGTCTTCCGGAGTCGTCGCTTCAACCTGGGTGCCGAGCACTTCTGATTCCGTAGGAGGCCGGGAGGGCGAGCCGCTCGGAATCAGCAGCGCCGGAACCCGAAGAAGAAGATCATGCCGACCATGGCGAAGCCGATGGCCGCTTTCATGATGGCGTCCTGATCCCACTCGGTGTCGTGGTCTCGGGGGGGA
Source organism: uncultured Gemmatimonadales bacterium (assembly GCA_937983085.1). Lineage (GTDB taxonomy): Bacteria > Gemmatimonadota > Gemmatimonadetes > Longimicrobiales > Gaopeijiaceae > UBA2589. The sequence goes on along the minus strand of CALJKZ010000509.1, from coordinate 3,530 downwards.
CGGATCTCCTGATCCTGATGGATCGAGCAGAAACCCGAGCTCGGGCGGGCGTCGCGCTTGCAGCGCTCCCCCTTCCGCGTCTTTCCGTCACACTGGGCCACGCTGAGCCTCCTGCCTCACGTTCGACGAACCGTTCGTCCTTCCTACTACGATCCAGCCGCGTTTTCGATTCACGCGACCGGTAACAGCGTGCGTCGATCTCCGTACTACTACAGGGTTAGTTGACACGCCGCAGCGCGTGCCGTACGATCTACTAAACCCTTAGTGGAGGCGGCATGGATATCCGATTCACCCAGCGCGAGCTCGACATCATGTCGGTCCTCTGGGACCGTGGACCCTCCACGGTGGCGGAGGTGAGGAAGGCTCTCGACGACGAGCTGGCGTACACCACGGTTCTCACCGTCCTTCGGATTCTCGAGGAGAAGGGACACGTGGACTACACCACCGAGGGTCGGGCCCACCGGTATCGGCCTCTGGTGGAGAAGGCGGCCGCCGGGGGCAGCGCGCTACGGCGGATCAGGGAGCGTCTCTTCGGCGGCTCCCCCGAACTGCTCCTCACCCGGCTCGTCGACGACGAGGACCTCACCGAGGACGAGCTACGGCGCATGCGCGACCTCCTAGCCGAGCGGCTCGGGGAGGACGAGTCATGATCGCCGGGGTGGTGGTCTTCCTCGCCGTCGTTTCCCTGGTCCTCTGGGTCGCGGTCTGGACTGCGGACCAGGGTCTGCGGAGGCTGGGCCTGCCGACGAGGTGGGTGTGGCTCACGGGCCTCGTCACGCCCTTCGCCCTTCTGCTGCTTCCCCTCCTGCTCCCGAGGAGCGCGCAGGTGGGAGGCTCCGGTCCACTGCCCGCCGCCCCCTTCGAGCTGGCGCCCATCGTGGTGGGAGACGGAATGGCGGAGCTGGGTTTCTGGATCTCCGTGGCCCTCGGAGTGGTCTGGGTGCTCTCGAGTCTGGTCCTCGCCGCGAGTCTCCTGCGCAGCCACCTCGTGTTGTCGCGGGAGCGGCAGGCATGGCCGACGTCCACGGTGTCGGGTCGTGACGTCTACGTGTCGACGGACCGGGGGCCGGCGGTGGCCGGCGTCTTGAAGCCGTGGATCGTGCTTCCCCGATGGGCTCTTCAGCTTCCATCACAGGAACTCGACTTCGTCCTCCTTCACGAGGAGGAGCACGTCCGGGCCCGGGACACGACCCTCCTCGCAGGCGCTCTGGCTCTGGTGGCGTTGACGCCCTGGAGCCCGGGCGCGTGGCTGCATCTCAGGGGCCTCAAGATCGCCATGGAGGTGGACTGCGACCGTCGAGTCCTGCGCCGTGCCCCCGACCGGGCCACCTACGGGGAGAGTCTGCTCACCGTTGCCGCCCGCTCGTCGGGGCTGTCCCTGGGGCTCGCCGCCTTCACCGAGAAACACCGTTCTCTCAAGACGAGGATTCTCGCAATGACCAGCCGTGCCACCCGATGGACCGCCGTCCGGTCCCTCGCCTTCCTAGCCGTCGCCACCCTCGTTGGCCTCCAGGCCTGCTACGTCGAGAGTCCCATCCTCATCATCGGAGATGACGACGAGGTCGCCGAGGCGGTACGCGCGCTCCTGGGGGACGGGGAGGCGCCGGTGGCGCCGTCCGCCGAATCACCGTCGTCCGATGCGACCCGTGCCGCCGAAGCCACGGAGCCCACCGGCGCCGCCGAGGCTACCGAGCCGGCTGTTCCGTCGGAACCGCCGCGGGTGGATGAGCCCAGGGGCGAGCTCCCACCGCGGTACGAGCCGCCGGCGGAAGCCGCGCCCGAGGGCGATCTGCCCGAGCCCACCACCGAAGAGCTGGCCGCCGAGCCGACGTTCACGCCCTTCACGGTGGCGCCCACCATCATCAACCGGAGTGAGGTCGTGGAGGCCATGAACGCCGAGTACCCACCGCTGCTGCGGGACGCAGGCATCGGCGGGTCAGTGGTGGTCTACTTCTTCATCGACGAGGAGGGGCTGGTGCAGGACTACCGCATCCATCGGAGTTCGGGTCACCAGGCGCTGGACGATGCGGCGTTGGCCGTGGCGGGCGTGTACCGTTTCCGGCCGGCTCTCAATCGCGACGACCCGACGCCCGTGTGGGTGCAGTTCCCCATCACCTTCCAGGCAGGCGGTGGAGGCTGACCGAGGGGCAGACCACCATCCCCTGAGGGAGGCGTTCCGGCCACGAGGCGGCGTCGCGCGACGGGGTGAGGTGGCCGCGGGGCGTGGGTAGGTTGGCGGATGCCGTACATTGAGCAGGTTCCGGTGGACGAAGCCCGAGGCTTCCTGAGGAAGCTCTTCGACGAGGCCACGGAGCGGGCGGGGCGCGTCTGGCACATCGTCCACATCATGAGCCAGAACCCCCGGGCCATGGACGCGTCGCTGAAGTTCTACGGCGCCATCATGTTCGGTTCGTCGCCGCTGAGCAGGCGTCAGCGGGAGATGCTCGCGGTTGTGACCTCCAAGGCCAACGACTGCTTCTACTGAACGCAGGCGCACGCGCATGACCTCCGGGCCGAGGTCGAGGACGATTTTCCCACCGGCGAGGACGCGGACGCCTTCGTCCACGCCGTCGCCCGCGATTGGACGACGGCTGAGCTGTCGCCCGCCGACCAGGCCCTCTGCCGGTATGCGGAGAAGCTCAGCCGGCAGGACCGCGCCATGACCCAGGACGACGTGGACGAGCTACGGAGTCACGGTTTCGACGACCCGGCGGTCCACGACGCCACCCAGGTCGTGGCCTACTTCAACTACATCACGCGGGTGGCCGACGGCCTCGGCGTGGAGCCCGAGGACTTCATCCGGCCCTGGGGCGTGGAGGACGACCGGGCCGCTCCAGGCCAGGAGTAGTAGCGCGGTCGGAGGCCGACGTGGGGCAGGCCCAAGGGCCGCCATGGGCACGTTTGCCCACCTCGCTATATTCCGGCCCGACCCGCCCAGCGAGCTTTTCTCGGCCCCCCTTACGACACGCCTGAATGGAAACCAAGCGCCCCACCATTCCCGCCGCCGAGGAGATCCTCGGGCAGTACTTTCCCGTCCTCGATCACGGCTTCGTTTCCCTGGTCGACTACATGGGGTCCGACGAGGACGTGGAGCGCGCGGCTAGGGTCAGCTACGGCTTCGGCACCCGGAAGGTGTCGCAGACCCGCGGGCTCGTGCGGTACCTCCGGCGTCACCGGCACACCACACCGTCGGAGATGGTGGAGCTCAAGTTCCACTGTGCCATGCCCATGTTCGTGGCGCGTCAGTGGATCCGGCACAGAACGGCATGCCTCGCCTAGGGCACCGAGCTCTATTTCGACCTGCCGGGCGGCGTAGAACGTCGCGGCAACCAGTTGTACAAGCTTCCCATTGAGAAGATCTGGGAGAAGTTTCAGCCGACCCGGAATCGCTCCCGCCCGGACAAGCAGCGGAACCCGTACTTCAAGCGTGATCGCGTCCAGGCGATGAAGCTGCGGCAGGTCGACGAGGACACGAAGCGCATTCAGCACACCCGTGTCGTGGATGTCTTCAAGAACGGCCGGAAGCCGGT
>CALJKZ010000508.1 GCA_937983085.1 uncultured Gemmatimonadales bacterium | reverse complement strand
CAACGTGAGGGACGCGCCGGACTCGAGCTGAGCCCCGGCCGCGCAGGCCGGACTCACACCGCTCGCGCCTGCGTCCGTGCGGCGACGAAGGCCGCCACCGAGCGGTGGATGTCGGCGCGTGTCGTGGCCCACGAGCACACGCTCACGCGCATGACGGCGCGGCCTTTCCAGACCGAGCCGCCGAGCCAACACTCCCCCGACGCCTGGACGAGCTCGAGGGTCCGCTTCGTCTCGGAGTCGTCGTCGCACGCCACGAGCACCTGGTTGAAGACGACGTCGTTGACGACGTGGAATCCCTCGTCGGACAACCGGTCGGCGAAGTAGCGGGCGTGGGCACAGAGTTTCTCTACCAGGCCGGCTACCCCGTCGCGACCGAGGGTCCGGAGGATGGCCCACAGTTCCACCGCTCGGGCCCGCTTGGACATGGAGGGCGTGTACCTCATGGGATCCCTATGGGGGCTCCACTGGAAGTACGAAGCCGACGCCCGAAACGCCGCCTCGAGGGCCTCGCGATCCCGGCACAACACGATGCCGCAGTCGTACGGCACGTTGAGGGTTTTGTGGGCGTCCACCGCCCACGAGTCGGCGCTCGGAATGCCCTCGTAGAGGTGAGCCAGTCCGGGCACGGCGCCAGCCCACAGCCCGAAGGCCCCATCGACGTGGACCCAACCCTCGGCGGCATGCGTCCGTTCGCAGATCTCGCCCACCGGATCGAAGGCTCCCGAGTTCACGTTGCCCGCCTGCGCCACCATCAGGGGCGGTGCCTCGAAGTCCGGTAGCGCCCCCGGGTCCAAGCGACCCTGATCGTCGACCGGGACGACGACCGTGTGTCGGTCCCCCATCCCGAGGATGGAGAGGCCCTTCCTGACCGCCGCGTGGGCGGAGGCACCCACCACGACGGGAACGGGAGGCGCATCGTACAGACCCGCCTCTGCCACGTCCCACCCCTGGCGTCGGAGGAGCTCGTTCCGGCCGGCCGCCAACCCCGAGAGGTTGGCTACGGTCGTACCGGTGACGAAGCCCGCCGCCGTGCCCTCGGGCAACCCGAGGAGATCCACGAGCCACCGCTCGCACACCTCCTCCAGGCGGGAGGCCACGGGAGACATGACGTAGTGGGCGGTGTTCTGATCCCACGTGTCGGCGAGCCACCGTGCCGCGACGCCAACGGGAAGCGCCCCGCCATCGACGAAGCCGAAGTAGCGCCCTCCGACCTGGGCCACCGTCGCCGGACTCCCCACCTCGTCGAGGAGGGCGAGGGTCGCGGCCGGGTCGGACGAACTGTCCGGGAGAGGCTCGTCGAAGCCCGACAGGGCAGCGAGGGCCTCGGCGGAGGGGAAGACGGGCCGCTCGTCGAGAGTCCGGAGGTACCGCGTGGCGTATCGCTGGGCGGTGGCCAGCAGCTCGATCTGCTCCTCGAAGGTCATGATCCGTCGCCCTCCGTATCGTCGAGGCCCACGATCCTGAGCAATTTCAGGGCGTTCCTGCTCGTCGCCAGCCCTGGACGGAGGGTGTAGTCGAAGGTCAGCACCCGGTCGCCCTCCTCCTCCACGGTCTCCCGGAAATGGACCTTCACGGAGGCCTCGTCGAGTCGGGGCTCCTCGTGGAGGGCCAGGTCGTGGGTGGTGACCGCTCCAATGGCGTGCGCATCGAGAAGGTGGCTGATGATGCGTCGGGCGGCGACGCGGCGCTCCTCGGAGTTGGTGCCCTGGAGGACCTCGTCGATGAGGTAGAGGAGCGCCGGCCGATGGCTGACCCGTGTCGGGCCATCACTCTCGCGACCTCCTGGGTCCGCTCGGTCGACCAGGGCCTTGAGCCGCAGCAACTCCGCCATAAAGTGGGACACCCCCTCGGTGAGGGAGTCGTGGATGCGCATGGACGTGAAGGTCCGGAGCGGAGTCATCTCCAGGCGTCGAGCGCACACCACCGACCCCGCCTGCCCCAGAACCGCAGCGAGGCCGATGGACCGGAGGAGCGTGCTCTTGCCCGACATGTTGGAGCCCGTGACCAGCAGAAACCGACCCGGCGCCCCCAGGTCCACGTCGCTGGTGCGGCGCTTCGCATCGGAGATGAGGGGGTGGCCGAGGCCCTCGGCGACCAGGCCGGGCTCACCCTCTCGGAGGTCCGGGAACGTCCACCCCGGCTGATCGTGGGCCAGGGTGGCCAATGCGGCGAGGGCTTCCAGTTCTCCGAGGGCCTCGAACCATCCCGGGACCGCCCCCGCCGCTCGCGACCGCCACCGCTCCAGCCCGGACGCGACGTGGACGTCCCAGAGAAGAGCGATGGAGTACAGATGGTGCATCATCGAGCCGTGGCTGCTGGCGGCATCGAGCCACCGCTCCAGCGACCGGATCTCCTCCGACGCGCGCAGACCGCCCGACGGCGTCAGCGGTGCCCGAAAGTCCTCGAGGCCCGCCCCCTTTGGTTCGTACTCCTCCCACGCCGCGAAGAGGGGGTGGTGCCGCCGGAGGCCCGGACTTCGGGACCCGGCCGCCTCGAAGTACTCGCCGAGAGGGCCTCCCCATCGGAGGGCCAGGAAGGTCTGCACGGCCAGCGTGGCCAGCAGTGGACCCGCGGGCAGGGCGTCGAGGCTCCATGCGACGAAGAGGCCGAGCGTGACCGCGGGCAACGCCCACGCCACGGCCCGGCTCCACCCCGGCACCCGGTCGGGGAAGACGGGCGGGCCGTCGAGCCACACCCTGAACGCCTCCCACGCAGACGACCGGACCCGGTCGATGAGGAGCCCCTCGATGGCCAGGGCGTCGCGGCCGTCGGGATCCTCGGCCAGGATGCGGACGGCGGCCTGACGGCGGCGTACTTCGTCCGGCGACGCCGGCGTCTCGAGCCAGGCGCGCAGGGTGGCCCCGCCGGTGGCGCTGGGTGTGGGGCCCATGAGGGCTCGTACCGACGCCGGACCGAAGAGGTCGAGGTCGGCGAGGTACGGGTGGGACTCGTCGGATGCCGCCTCCGGCTCCAGGAGCGGGTCCTCGTAGCCGAACTCCTCCAGGGCGCCATGGAGCGCGGGCCAGTCCCGGGCCACGCGAAGAAGCCCCACCTGGGCCAGTGTCAGAGCCGCCCGCTCCCGACGTAGCTGACGCCTGAGCCGCCGATGGCGGACCACCAGGACGACGAACCCCACCATGGCCAGCGAGCCCACCACCGTCGGGACGACCGGGGGTACGGAAAGATCCGTCCGGAGCAGCAACAAGACGGCGCCCACCACGAACGATCCGAGACGGGCGGCCTCCACGCGCGCGACCCGACGCTCCAACTCGGTCACGGCGTCGCCGTGGCGGCGAGCGGCGTCCCGATAGGACGCTTCGACGGGGGCGGAGGCGGTGGCGTGCGTCAACGCGTGCAGTGTCCGGTGGATGGGTGGGAGCGAAGGATACACGAATCCAGGGCCTCCGGTAACGCGTCCGTGGCCCCTGGCCTCGACGCGTGTCCGCGCCGGGGCCGAGTCCCTCCGCGCCTTCGATGCGTCGGCCGCAGTCGCGATATTGGACCCATGAGTGACGAAGCCATCCGCGAATTGGTCCGGGAGAACCCCGGTCAGGCGACGTACGAGGAGTACAAGCTCGTCCACGACGTCGTCCTCCGACGAGCCCCGTGCGCCATGCTGGTGTTCGGCGTCGGTCGGGATTCGTCCCTCTGGCTGGACGCGAACCGTGGCGGGCGAACCGTCTTCCTCGAGGACGTGGCCGAGTGGGCCGCCTTCGCCCGGGAGGCGGTGCCCGGCATCGAAGTCCACGACGTCACCTACGGGACCCTCAGGGTGTTTTGGCCCATTCTGAAGCACTTCGAGGAGCGACTCTGGATGGACGCCCTCCCGGGCGACGTTGCGGACACGGCGTGGGACGTCATCCTCGTCGACGCCCCGCGCGGCACGCGCTGGTATCGGGCGGGACGGATGAAGAGCATCTACACGGCGTCGGTCCTCGCGCGCGAACGAGCGACCGGGGGCGAGGGCGGTGCGGACGTCTTCGTCCACGACTGCCACCGACGCGTGGAGCGCGAGGCCAGCGATCGGTTCCTCGGGGCCGAACGGCTTGCCGCGGAAGCGGGCAGCATGCGTCACTACCGGCTGGACTGACCGCGTGCGCATCGGCATCGACATCCGGGTGGCCGACCCCCGCGAGCCCGGCCAACAGCGCTACTTGTGGCGCATGGGCGCGTGGCTGGCGGCCGCCGGCCACGATGCCCACTACCTCACGGTGAAGTCGCAGCCCGAACCCGTGGCGGGTCCCAAGGGCACGACCCTCCATCGCCTGGAAGGAACTTCACGGCGGGGTCTGAGGGATGCGGTGACCGCCCTCGAGCTGGACGCTCTGCTCCTCAATCCCGAGCGCTCCCGGCGGTATAGGGGGCTCGCCGCCAACGTCCTCCGCTCCGCGTACGGGACCGAGCACTATCGGCAGAAGCTCCGCTCCTTCCGCCATCCTGTGGAGCGAGCGGCAAGGGCGGTCTGGCGAAAGGCGCCGTGGATCCTCGCCGAGCAGCGGTGGGAGCGGGCATTCTACGAGAACACGACGCCGCCTCCCCACGTGGTCGCCCAGTCCCGGTACATGCGCCGGCAGATCCTGGAGAGCTACCGCATTCCCCCGGACCACATCCATGTCATTCACAACGCCGTGGACACGTCGGAGTTCTCACCCGAGGCCCGTCAGGCGCGCCGTGCGGAGAGGAGAGCTCACTGGCGCGTCCCCGACGACGCCTTCTGCCTCCTCTTCCTCGGGCACAACTTCCGGCTCAAGGGGCTCTGGCAACTCCTTCGCGTTCTCGGAGACGGCACGGTAGGAGGGCGACTGCACCTGCTGGTGGCCGGAAAGGGCACCGGGTCGGGTCAGCGCCGGAAGGCCGAGGCGTTGATCCGGAGCCATGGCCTGGAGGGGAGGGTGACGCTGGCTGGGGCCGTCCGACCCAGCATGGACGCCCTCTCGGCCGCGGACGCGCTGGTCCACCTGTCGTGGCACGACTCCTTCGGCTTCGCCGCCCTCGAGGCCATGGCGTGCGGGCTTCCCGTCATCACGACGCCGTACGTCGGGGCCGCCGAGCTCGTCTCGGACGGTGAATCCGGCCTCATCGTCGACCCCGCGGACGACGGCCAGGTGAGAACGGCCATCGAGCGGCTGCTGGACGGGGAGGCGGGCAGGCGCATGGGCGAGGCAGCCGCCGTCGTGGGCGCCGCCCAGTCGGAAGAGTCGAACTTCCGGAAGGTCCTGGGCGTCATGGAGCAGGCGGCCCGGGAGCGGGGGCGACCCATCGGGGCGTAGGCGCGTGCGCCGTGGCGGATCGTCGTGTATCGTATCGCCGCGAACCACGCTGCGGGCGAGCCAACGACCCACCACGGGAGATGACCATGTCGACGGATTTCGAGACCAAGCGGGCCCAGCCCGAGTCCCTCCGCCTCAAGATGCTGTCCCCCAATCTCACCGTCGACGACGTCGCGGAGAGCCTCCGGTGGTACACCGAGGTCCTCGGCTTCACCCTGCAGGAGCGTTGGGACCACGAAGGCGAGCTCCACGGAGCCCATCTGGTCGCCGGAGCGGCGAATCTGATGATCGGTCAGGACGACTGGAAGAAGGGTCGCGACCGCTCGAAGGGGGAGGGGCTACGCCTCTTCTTCCTGACGAATCAAGACGTCGACGAACTCGCCGAGCGCATCAAGGAGCGGGGCGGGAGCCTGGAAAGCGAGCCTCAGGACACGCCGTGGGGTGGTCGCGCCTTCTCCCTCGTCGACCCGACGGGATTCAAGATCACCATCCACTCGACGGACGAGGGCTAGTTCCCGAGCGTCTTACCCCTCGACGGACGAGGGCGGGTTCCGGGCCGTCCCACCGCTCGACGGGACGAGGGCTGGTTCCGGGGCGTCCTAGTTCGTCGCCCAGACGATCCAGTAGTCGTCGATGGAGTCGTCGTCGGTAGCGAGTTCGCCCTCGCCGGTGGGCAGGTCGTTGAGCTGCAGGATGTACGTCAGCACGTCCGTGACCTGCTGCCGGGTGAGGCTCCACGGGTCGTCGTACGGCATCCGGTCGTTGATGTAGTACCAGAGCTGGAAGACGGACTGGTCCTCCCACCGGTTCTTGAAGCCCGTCTCCGTCCAATCCGCGGCGTCGTGGCACTCGGAGCACACGGCGCGGAAGAGCTCGTGGCCCCGCTCGGCCTGGGCCACGGTGAAGATGCCATCCGCGGTCGTCGGTTCGACGTCCGGTTCGGTCATGGGTGCCGGTTCCGTCGCCGGCGCCGGGCCGGTGGCGGGAGCGGGGGCTGAGGAACACGCGGCGACGAAGCCGACGAGGGCGAGGCCGACCAGGGCTCGGAGGTTGATCGTCATGACAGTCGGTTGGGCAGGATAGAGCGCTTCTTCGTCCTACTAGGACCCGAATCGTGGCTCGAACGTTGAGCCAGGTCCACGGTATACATCGCCCATGGACATCGGAATCTACTCATTCGTCGAGACGAAGATCGACCCCGCCACCGGGCGCCAGCTGGAAGCTCGCGAACGTACGGCGCGACTCCTCGAGGAGATCGAGGTCGCCGACCGGGTCGGCCTGGACGTTTTCGGCATCGGAGAGCACCACCGGCCCGACTACGTGTCGTCGACCCCCGCCACCCTCCTGGCGGCGGCGGCGGCCCGGACCGAGCAGATCCGGCTCACCAGCGCGGTCACGGTCCTGAGCTCCGACGACCCCGTCCGTGTGTTCCAGGACTTCGCCACCCTCGACCTCGTCTCCGACGGTCGGGCGGAGCTCATGGTGGGCCGGGGCTCCTTCACCGAGTCCTTCCCTCTCTTCGGGCAGGACCTGTCGGACTACGACGAGCTCTTTCAGGAGAAGCTGGAGCTCCTCCTGCGCATCCGGGACGACGAGCGCGTCACGTGGTCGGGTGCGCATCGCCCTGCCATCGACGGCCGCCTCGTGCTTCCCCGCCCCGTTCAGGATCCCCTGCCCATCTGGGTGGCGGTGGGCGGCAATCCGCCGTCGGTGGTGCGAGCCGCGTCCCTCGGTCTCCCCATGGCGCTGGCCATCATCGGAGGGATGCCGGAGCGTTTCGCGCCGTTCATCCACCTCTTTCGACAGACGGCAGAGCGAGTGGGATTCGAACCGGGAGCACTTCCCGTATCCATCAACTCCCACGGATTCCTGGCCGACGACCCGGAGGAGGCGGCCGAACTCGCCTTTCCACCCTACGCCGAGATCATGGGACGGATCGGGAGGGAGCGGGGTTGGCCTCCCCCGACGCGGGCCCAGTTCGACGCCGAGGCCCGACTCCGTGGCGCCCTCTTCCTCGGGGAGCCCCAGGACTTCATCGACAAGATCCTGTACCAGCACGAGATCTTCGGCCACGATCGATTCCTAGTCCAACTCACCCTCGGTCCCATGGATCACGACCGCGTCCTTCGGGCCATCGAGTTGCTGGGCACGGAGGTCGCTCCCGCCGTTCGCGCCGCCGTGGCGAAGCGGAACGCGGAGGGCGCAGCCGTCTAGTCGGCCCAGACGTAGCCGTTCAGGCGGCCGGCGCCACCCCGGGGGACGCGTCGCTAGTGCGGCGCCATGGACCGCATCTCCTCGATGGTCGTGGCGATCCGCCGGTAGGTGTAGCCTTCCACTTCCCGGGTCTCGCCGCCTTCGAGGATGATGATGACGGTCGGCGTGCTGTTGATGCCGAAGCGCTTGGCCAGGTCGCTGCTCGCCTGTACGGCGTCGGTGTGGCGGCCGCTGGCGAGACACTCTCGGAACGCGTCCGCGTCGAGTCCCAGGTCCCGTGCATACGTTTCGAACGCAGCCGACGGGGCGCCCATCTCCGACCAGTCGCGCTGGTGTTCGTACAGCGCACTCTGGTACGACCAGAAGGCGTCCTGATCCGCGGCGCAGTGGGCTGATCGCGCGGCGTCCATGGCGTGGTCGTGCCGGGAGGTCAGGGGGAGGTCGAGATGGACGAAGCGCGCCGCGCCCGTCTCGATGAAGGCACTGTCGACCTGAGGCTTGAAGCGACGACCGAAGACGCCGCACGCCGGGCACTGATAGTCGACGAACTCGATGATGGTGATGGGGGCGTCGTCGTCGCCCTGGGAGAACGCCCGAACCTGGGGCGCCACCGTCTCGAGGTCGCGCAGCTCCGCCAACTCGGGACGAGGTGTCGAGGTGGGGCCCGACGAGCCGCCAGCCATGGCCATCCCGAACACGCCGAGAAGGAACACCACGGATGCTCCGACCAGCACCGAGCCGCGCTTCTCGCGCTTCTCGGCGGCCTGCCGCGCCTTCCGGCGTCGCTCGGCGATGGCGTCCTCGTCCTCCAGGTCGGCCGTGAGGTCGAAGCCGGGAGTCGCCGGTTGTTTTGCGGCCGGCGCACGTCGTCGACCGAGGAAGCGCGGCCCGAGGAGCAGGAGGTAAGCCACGTACGGGAAGATCCCGAAGAGTGCGATGACCACGTACCGCTGCGTCCACATCTCGCCGCCCGCCATCACCCAGTCGACGTTGATGGCGATGATGGTCAGCAGGCCCAGGACCGCGAGGACGTGCACGATTCGGGGGGTCCAGTACCGCTGGCGACGCCACTCTCGGAAGCTCCAGATGGTGAATCCGATGGCCAACAGAGGCGCCGGCAGGAGCATGAGCGCCTCGCCCTGGACGAAGACCATCCACAGTGTGTACGGCAGGGAGAGGACGAAGACGAGAACCTGCCACCACCACGGTCCCGTCTGGGACGCCGGGATTTCCTGCGCCCCGAGGGCCACAGGCACCAGCGAAACGAGTACGAAGAGTCCCGCGATCAGGATCCTGCGCATGAGCCGTCCACTCCCCCCTGGAGTCGTCGTCGGCCCGGAATGACGCTCAACCGCGGCGTCGCAGGCCTATTTGATAGCTGCTTAGCCGCGAAGGGGAGAGCAAGGAGTTTTTCTGCGCGACCGTCGCCTCAGCCCGCGGACGAGTCGAACATCCAGCCCATGATCCACCACCGGGTCCCGTCGAAGAAGAGCGTGATGCTGTTCACGCCTTCGGCGAAGGGCTCGCCGCCCTCGGTGCGGGCCGACGCGTAGCTGCTCCAGACGTGGGCCATGTTCCCCGACCGGCTCACGACGCGGTCCGTCTCCCACTCCCAGAAGCCCTGACTCCTGGGCTGATTGCCCCCGTGGTAGTCGTCGAGGGACATCACCCGAACGGTCGGATCACCGTCACTGTTGGTCCCGGCGATGGCGACCCACGCGTCGGGATGGTGGAGCGTGCGGTCCCGCTCGGCGTCGGGTACCTCCCCTGCCGGACCCGAGACGACCTCGTAGTAGGCCTGGAGGATGCCGTCGATGGAGGAGACGTCGTCGGGGGCGGGAGTTTGGGCCTGCGAGGCGGTGGGAGCGATGGCGACGACGCCCAGCAGGGCGAAGGCGAGCAGGAGCGTGGCTGAGCGCGGGCGGGCGGGCGACGCGCCATGAGGACGATCGTGGGGCATGATGGACGGTTCGGTGGGAGGGGTCGGCGGTGGGCTACTTGGTCAACTCGAACGCCACCGAATAGGGTCGGGTACGGCTACGCTCCAGCTCTCCGTCGGAGGCGGCCTCGTGGTATTGGTCCGGCCGAATCCTCGGCTCCTCGAAGCGGGTCACCTGGAAGCCCGGGCCGGCGAAGGCCTTCCAGTAGTCGGAGAGCGGTCGGTGGAACCAGATGAAGTCCGA
>CALJKZ010000507.1 GCA_937983085.1 uncultured Gemmatimonadales bacterium | reverse complement strand
ACACGCGTCACCGGGCGCCATGAAGGGCATCCAGGAGTTCCGGCGGTCGGCGGCGCCCCGGTGCGCCGAAAAAACGAACCGGGTTCGGTATTTCGGATTCGGTTTCCGCCGCGTTCGCCCGTGCTGCGGGACGCGGAGGATCAGATCCTTGAGTTGGAGCGGTTCTGGGCGCATCCTCCGAAGTAAGCGGAGCGTATTGTGACGGGCACGTCGGAAGTGGTCGCCGCGGTTGCTGCGCTGCAGGGCTCTCGCCGGGATCTAGTGACGTAGCGCGCCAACGCTGTCGGCCTCGCGCCGACGGGCGGCCGGTCCTGTCGCACGCTGACCGCGTAGGTCTTCGGAAGAGCGTGTCTGCGACTGCGATGGAGCGTAGGAGTCCCTCAGATACGCCACCGAGGCTCAACGTCTGACGCAATGTCTCGCGATACACGCATGGCACGTGTTTGGGCAGGCTGTGGAGTTCGTCGCGAACCGGCCTGCTGCCTTCCGGCGCCGTCTCCCGTTCGCGCGGCAGTGATCGTACTACTTGCCGTCGCGAGTTGTGGCGACGACGCTGAGGGGGTGCGCAACGCGGCTCCAATAGAGACGGCGGGTGCCGTCATGCGCGACCACGTCGCTGCGACGGACACCGGCGCTGACGAGCCAACGGGCGCGCACCTCGTGGCTGGCATCCGGAGGTCCGTGGAAGTAGGCGACATAAGCACGGCTCAACGGGAACTGGACGCCTTGTGCGCGATGGGGCCCGCGGCGGTCAAGTACCTCCTTGAACTGTTCGACGACTTCGACACGTACCTCCTCAGCTGGATGCGACTGGCGGAGTTCCGGGATGATGCTGTCGTCGGCGTACTCACGCGGCTGAGGACCTGTGGAGATCCCGAGGTCGTAGGTCGGCTGGTCTCGGTGCTCGGCGAGTTCGAGAACGTGTGGCGTAGTTCAGCGGACTACGAAGCGGTCGTCGGCGAGCTCACGCGCGTGGCAGGTGATCCACGTACGGCGCCGGAGACCGCTGAGAGTGCGCTGTGGACCGTCGCGCACGCCGGCGGAACGCGCGGGGCCTGCGTGTGTGAGCGCGTCTTCGAGATCTGGGCCACATTGCGGGGCGACGACGATCGCCACGACGTCGCCACGGAGGCCCTGTCGGCGCTCACGTCGTTCGGGTCTGGGGCGGCCGCGATCGCGGGACGTGCAGTGGCCGTGCTTCGCGAGGACCCGTCGTTGACTCAGGAGGAGGCGCAGGCGCTGCTGCGCGCCCTGGCGAACGTGGGAAGCGCCGCCCCCGAGACGCTGCCCGGCCTGCAGTCGTTGCTCGCATCGCCGGACCCCGTGATCCGAGCGGGTGCGGCGGACGCTCTTCGATCGTGGGGCACACTCGCCGCGCCGGCATCCACCGCGCTGACTGCGCTCTTGGACGACGCCGATCCGCAGGTACGGGATGCCGCGGTTTTCGCGCTGATCTCCGCAGGGTCCACAAGCGCCGACGTCTCCCAGCGTCTACTGGGCATCGTCTCGGACAATGAGCCCCCGAACTCGTGGTCGGCGAATGAACTTCTTCGTGCGCGTCTCCATGATCCTCAGAGCGTCGCTCAACTGTTCGAGATGGCGCCGGACCTCGCATCAGGCGAACTTCGCACGCTGGTCGAGCTACTCGGAGCCGAACGCCCGTCGGCGCTCCCAGATCTCGTGTTGCACGTGGAGTCGCGTGCCGACGCGCGCGACATCCAGGACGCCCTGTCGGAGCTTCTATCGGCGCTGGACGGGAGCGATGAACGGGCGGAGTCTGTCGCGGACCGCTTCCGTGGCGACTCACGGATCGTGGAGCGCTTCCGCGATCTGCTCGATCACGCCGATCCCGGAGTTCAACTTCTAGCGGCCGAGATCGCGCGCTCGCATGTGGCGGCGCTGCGGGAGCGCGCCCAGTCAGCGCTGCGCGAACTCGCGTCGACCGGTCCGGTCGAGATGCGCCTCGAAGCGCTGGGCGCACTCGGCGAGGACGTGCAGCCCGGCGCCGCCATTGATCGTGCGAGTGTGGTCGCCGCATTGAACGGAGCCGATCGGGAGCAGCGCGTGGCGGCGCTCGGGGTGCTCGCGCGGGACGACCTTCCCGTACAGCCAGTCACGCAGGAGACGATCGATTGGCTCACGCGCGACATCTTCAACATGAACCATGGCTACCCGGACCGAGCGTCGGTTCTGGTGCGCTGTCCCGGTGGTGAGGCAGCACTGGTGGCGGCGGTGCGTGGCGAGATGCAGCGTGGTCGGTGGTTCTTCGAAGGCGATGCCGTCATCAGGACGCTTCGGGGGGCCGGTTCGCGGGCACTGGCGACTCGCGATGTGCTGCTGGCCGCACGCTTCGACGAACATGACGAGCGCGACGCGGAGATTCGCCAGAAGTTCGAGGCCCTGTTCGCCGGACTCTCCGGCGATGCCCGGGGGCTGGCGCTCGGATCGAACCCGTGGGATGCGGACGACGTCACGCCTCAACTCCTCTCGATGGGGCGCGCGGGATGCGACGCTCTCGTGTTGTTCGCTGGGCGTGTGGTCCGAGCGCGCGCACCGCGGGTCAAGCCTGCTCGCGTCGATCTGGACTTCGTGGAGGCCGTCGTTGCGGCATCTCGTGCCCCAAGCGGGGAGGATGACGATCTCTCGCGCCTCGGCGCCGCGGATCTGGCGGCCTGGCTGCCCGCGGAGCGTTCAGTAGAGGTCCTGAGCTCCCTGGCCGCGGACTCCGATTCGAGCGTGCGACGGTGTGCTGTGGGGGCGCTCGGGCGAGTCGAGAGCCGGGCGCCGGGGAGCGTGCCGACCGCGGTCATCGCGACGGCACTTGTGGACCCGGAAGTGTGCGAGGCTGCGCTCGACGCGACGGACGCGCTCGGCGATCGCGCTCGCACCGTGGCGGACGCCCTGGCGGCCGCCATGCGAGCGGCGGCCGATCCAGAGCGCGTACGAGCAGCGGCACTCTACGTCCGATCCGGTGGTGATCCGGATGCGGCGGCGGAAGCGGTGAGGGAGGTACTCGGGCGACACCAGCGGGTTGCGCTCCCGCGCGGCGAGTACAACGGGACTCGCGAGATGTGCGAGACGGACGAGATCCCCTGGGACGACGTCACGACGGTCCTCACGACCGCGGCTCCACGGGCAGGCGACGTCTCGCTGATCATCGGCGTCGTTCCGCCGGCGCCAGTCTCTGCGCTATGTCCGGTTCTTGAGCGGTTGGGGTCAGACGCCGCGCCTGCTGTGTCGATGCTCCGCGAC
Organism: uncultured Gemmatimonadales bacterium; assembly: GCA_937983085.1. GTDB lineage: Bacteria > Gemmatimonadota > Gemmatimonadetes > Longimicrobiales > Gaopeijiaceae > UBA2589. The sequence continues at coordinate 885 of CALJKZ010000507.1, read as the reverse complement.
GCGGGATCGCCCGCCGCTGCCCGCGCGCTCGCAGCAATTGGCATCGCGGCTCGCCCAGCTCTGCCGGACATGCGGCGGTGGGCGGCACGAACTGGCGATCCGGATGGGGTGATTCGTGCGGCGATCCTCAGCCTGGAGCAGGCTCGCTGACCGCAGCGCGAGAACGCTTGGCCGGCGGGAACCTCCCCCTCACCCCCTCGCCCTCACCCCCGCCGTCCGGACGAGCACGGTGCGAGCCTGTTCGTCGAGGTGGTTCCCCCGCCCGACCTCCGGCAGCACCGCGATCGCCGCCCGCTCGTCGTCCCGCGAGAGCACGGTGTAGACGCTGCTGGTGAGCTTCGGGTCGCTGTGCCGCATGAGGCGCTGGGCGAGCTGCAGCGCGACGCCGCCGCGGGCGAGGTTGGTCCCGAAGGTGGTCCGCAGCGCATGGAAGTCGACCACGCGCCCGGTCTCGTCCACGGCCGCGATCTCCGCCGCCGCGAGGTCCTCCGCCACCATCTCGGACGCCCGCCAGTGCTTCCCGATGTCGAACACCCGCGCGGTCGGCAGCCGCTTGGCCACGTGGGCGCCCAGGGCGCGCGCTGTCGCGTCCCGCAGCGGCAGCCGGGCGTCCCGTCCGTTCTTCGCGTTCTTCGCGCGGACGCGGAGCGAGGCGGTCGCCGGGTCCGCGACGTCGAGGTCGCCGACCAGCAGCGTCTGGATCTCGTTGCGCCGCAGCCCGGTCTCGACGGCGACGCGGTAGACGAGCGCCCGCACCGGTCCCTTGATCCCGTGGCGTGATCCCGTGGCGCTCGCGCGAAATACCGCGAAATACCGAACCCGGACCGTTTTTTTTTCGGCGCCTCGTAACCTTCGGCCCTCCCACGCGACTTACCTCTCAGAGGA
>CALJKZ010000506.1 GCA_937983085.1 uncultured Gemmatimonadales bacterium | reverse complement strand
GGGAGTGGTGGTCGTGCTTGTGGGCGTCGAAGTGGTCCCTGAGATCGTTGATGCGGGCCGTGAGGATCGCGATCTGGACCGGGGCGCTGCCACGATCGGTTTCGTGGAGCTGGTACTTCTTGATGAGTTCTTCTTTGGCGACCGGCATCGGTCGTGCCTCCTCGAGAGTCACTCGCTACAAGGGAAGCGAAAAAGGCAGGACGCGCTGGGCGCCCTTCGGTTATCAGCCTAGAAACCTAGGTAAACCATGGACTTGCGTCTACGGGGGGGCACCGCGTGAACGGGACTAGCCGTCGGCCGCCAGAACCTCTCGTGCCCGATCCACGTCCTTGCGGATCTGCTCCACCAGAGCGTCCACGGTGGTGAAGGGCGAGATCTCGCGGATGTGCTCCACGAAGTCCACGCGCACCTCTTCCCCGTAGATGTCGGCGTCGAAGTCCATGAGGTGAAGCTCGATGGTGGGAGGAGAACCCTTGAACGTCGGTCGGGGCCCGAGATGCAGGGCTCCGGCATAGGTGCCGCTTCGGAGCACGCCTCGAACGGCGTAGATCCCCTGAGGCGGAACGAGCTTGTCGCTCTCCGCCACCATGAGGTTGGCGGTGGGAAAGCCCAGGCCCTTGCCCCTCCCCTCTCCCCGGACCACCACTCCGCGGATGGAATACGGTCGACCCAGGCACGCGCGGGCCTCCGCCATCGCCCCCGCCTGGATCAGGGAGCGGATTCGGGAGGACGAGATGGCGTCGCCGTCGACGGATACCGGCGCCACCACGTCGACGGCGAACCCCAACTCCCTGCCCATGGCCTCGAGGGACTCCGAGTTCCCTTCCCGGTCCCGTCCAAAACCGTGGTCGTATCCGATGACCAGCTCGGCGACACCCAGCCGACCCACGAGGATCTCCTCCACGAAGCGACGCGGCTCGTAGCGGGAGAGGGCGTGGGTGAAGCTGAGGAAGACGGCGTAGTCGAGGCCGCTCTCGGCCAGGATCTCCTTCTTCTCCACAGGTGTGGTGAGGGAGAGAGGCGCATGCTCGGGTCGGACGATCCTGAGGGGGTGGGGATCGAAGGTCACGAGGACGCTGCGCCGCCCGGTCTCCTCCGCCCTCCGGCGGATCTCCTGCAGGACCATCCAGTGCCCCAAGTGGACTCCGTCGAAGGTCCCCACCGTGACCACCGTCCCACGATCCGACGGGATGCCCGGTGGATACGCCCACCGCACCGCGGCCGTCATGCCGGAAACACCTTGGCGGGCTTGAGCACCCCGTTCTCGAAGCGGGCCACCGCGACCAGGTCGTCTTCATGGGCGACGGCGACGAGACCTTCCCCGGACCCAGCTTCCGCCTCGTCGGCTTCGCGCACCCCGCCGACGGGTAGGGGCGCCTCCACGCGGACGCGTTGGCCGTGGCGCAGTCGCTCGGCCTCCTCCCCTTCCACGCGAACCGTCGTCCAATGGGACAAGGCCTCGAGAGGCGACACGCGTCGAGCCGCTACGGAAGCAGCAGATCCGAGGTCGTCGACGGAGAGGGCGTCGGCGACGTCGAAGCCGCCGACCCTCGTCCGGTGCAAGGCCGTCAGATGTGCCCCGACTCCGAGTACCTCGCCCAGGTCACGGGCCAGGGCCCGCACGTACGTACCGGTCGAGCAGTGAACGGCGAACTCGACGTCGGGAGCCTCGTACCGGAGGAGTTCGAGCGAATGAACCCGCACCGGGACCGGCGCGAGATCGACGGACTCGCCTCGGCGGGCTTTCCGGTGCATGGCCTCTCCATCGACCTTCTTGGCCGAGTACTGGGGAGGGACCTGTTCCAGGTCGCCCACGAAGGATCGCAGGCCGGCGCGTACCGCGTCCTCGTCCAGCGATTGCCACCCCTCGTGCTCGCTCACGACGACGCCCTCCCGGTCGAGCGTGTCGGTGGTGACGCCCAGCCGCGCCTCGGCCACGTAGTGCTTGTCGAGCCCGGAGAGGTACTCGGCGAGTCGGGTCGCGCGACCGATGCACAGAACGAGGAGTCCCGACGCGAAGGGGTCCAGCGTTCCCGTGTGACCGACTCGGCGCGTTCCGAGGCTCCGTCGCGCCATGGCCACCACGTCGTGGGAGGTGGGCCCCACCGGCTTCGCTACCGGCAGAACGTAGTCCCCGTCGCCCACCGGTTCAGCCGCCGTCCGCAGGAGCGTCGGCGTCCCCTTCGCCGGGGGGTTCGTCGCCGTCGGGGAGGACCTCCGACAGCACTTCCTCGATGCGGCGCGCCCCCTCCAGGGACCGGTCTGCCTGGAAGCGTAGCTCGGGCACCTTTCGGATGTGCAGGAACTGACCGAGCCGCGACCGGAGGAAGGGAGCGGCGGCATGGAGGCCCTCGAGCATCTCGGGGAGGGCGTCGTCATTCACGGCGCGGACGAAGATCCGAGCCGATCCCAGGTCCCGGGCCGTATCGACACCCGTGATGGTGACGATTCCCACGCGGGGATCGCGAACCTCGCTGCGGATGAGCTCCGAAAGCTCCCGCTTGAGCTGCTCGTTGAGGCGGGCCAGCCGCTTGCTCATGCCGACATTCTCCGCGATCCGGTCACGGAAGGTCCCGGTCGACACGCACGATGACCGCCGTCCCCAGCGACTCGACGAACTGGTCGGTCTTGTCGAGGATGGACATGGCCTGACGTCGGTCGGTGGTCACGATGGCGATGGAGAGTTCGGCCCGGGCGTGGACATCCTGGAGTCCCGTTTCCGCCACGGAGACGTTGTACTTGGACCTCAACCGATCCCGCATGGAGCGCACCACGGCGCGCTTCTCCTTGAGGGAAGCGCAGCCGGGAATGGAGAGCTCCCACGTCTGGGACGCCACGATCACTGGGATCTCCAGACGGCACGAGCCCACGCCACCGGAGCGGACGCCATGACCCCAGGGGTCGGATCTCCGCCTCCGGTCAGGCCGAGCTCGCCAGCGTCCGCGCGACCTCTTCGACGGTGTAGCACTCGATGAGGTCGCCGACCTTGATGTCGTTGAAGTTCTGGATGCCGATTCCGCACTCGAATCCTTCCCGGACTTCCTTCACGTCGTCCTTGAAGCGCTTCAACGACCCGATCTCCCCGTCGTAAACGACCACACCGTCTCGGATGAGGCGGGCATGGCCCTTCCGGTCGATGCGGCCCTCGGAGACGTAGCAGCCTGCGATGGTCCCCACCTTTGACACCTTGAAGACCTCCCGAACCTCGGCGGTCCCTTCGATGGTCTCGCGCTTCTCGGGCGCCAGCATGCCCTCGAGGGCCGCCGTGACCTCGTCGACCGCCTCGTAGATCACGTCGTAGACGTGGATGTCCACATCCTCACGTTCCGCCTGCTGGCGGGCGGCCGTCTGCGGGCGCACCCGGAACCCGATGATGACAGCGCCCGAGGTCTGGGCCAGGAGCACGTCGGACTCGTTGATGGCGCCGACGCCCCGGTGGATCACCTCCACCTGCACCTCGCTCGTGCCCAGCTTCTCTAGTGCGTCGGACAGGGCCTGAACCGATCCGTCCACGTCACCCTTGATGACGAGGGGCAGGTTCGACACCTGCCCGGCCTCCACCAAGGCACCGAAGTCCCCGAGCTTGAGGCCGCGCTCCCGAACGCGGAGCTGCTTCTCGCGGTCGAGGCGTTGGCGGTTCGTGGCGATCTCGGCCGCCTGGTCGGCGGCCATGGCCTGGAAGGTGTCTCCAGCCTGCGGGACGCCTCCCGCGCCGAGGACCTGGACGGGCACGGCCGGGCCGGCCTCGTCCACGGAGTGGCCACGCTCGTCGAGGAGCGCCTTCACGCGACCGTCGTACAGACCGACGATGAAGGAGTCGCCCACGCGTAGCGTGCCCTTCTGCACGAGCACCGTGGCCACGGCGCCCTTCCCCTGATCGAGCTGGGCCTCGATGACGGTACCCACCGCATCGCGGTCCGGGTTGGCCGTGAGCTCGAGGAGCTCGGCCTGAAGGAGCACCTTGTCCAGGAGATCGTCGATCCCCTGCCCCGTCTTCGCCGAGATCTCCGCCACCAGCACATCGCCACCGAAGTCCTCGACGTTGACGGAGTGCTGGAGGAGCTCCTGCTTGACCCGCATGGGGTCGGCGGCAGGCAGGTCGATCTTGTTCACCGCGACGATCATGGGCACGCCGGCGTTCTTGGCGTGGCTGATGGCCTCGATGGTCTGTGGCATTACCGAGTCGTCGGCCGCCACGATGAGGATGACGATGTCCGTGACGTCGGCGCCGCGGGCACGCATGGCCGTGAAGGCCGCGTGACCCGGCGTGTCGAGGAACGTCAGGCTCTTTCCGCTCTCGAGTTCGACGTGGTACGCACCGATGTGCTGGGTGATACCACCCGCCTCGCCCGCCACGACGTTGGTTTCGCGGATGCGGTCCAGGAGGAGCGTCTTTCCGTGGTCGACGTGACCCATGACGGTGACCACCGGCGATCGGGGCTTCAGATCCTCCGGCGCGTCGTCGTCCTCCTCCTCCACCTCGGCGTCGGAGACGTACTCCTCCTCACGCTCCGCCGTGTAGTTGAACTCGTCCAGCAGCAATTCGATCTGGTCGAAGTCCAGCCGCTGGTTGATGGTGACCATGAGGCCGAGGTTCTTGAAGGCCGACCCGATGATCTCGGTGGACGAGACGTCCACCAGCTCGGCGAGCTCGGCAACCGTGAGGAACTCGTTGACCCGGACGGTGCGGCGTTCCCGCTCCTCTTGCTCCTGGATCTCCTGTTCCTGGGCCTCCTGCTCCTCGGCGGACATGCGACGGCCCTTCTTTCGCTTCTTCTTGCCTCCGCCTTTGATCTCCGCCATGACGCGCTGGATGTTCTCCTGCACCGCGTCCTGGTCGACGCCACCGCGTCGTTTGCCCTTCTTGCGGTCCTTGCGCTGACGCCGTCCGTCGGAGGTGTAGCCCTCGGCCTGAATGCGGACCTGACCCCCGGGTCCTGCGCTGGCGGCAGGAGCCGGAGCCGGCCGTCGGATCGTACGCACGGGCCCGTCGGGCTGCCCGGCTCGGGCAGGCGCGGGGCGCTCCGCAGCGGCATCTTCCTTGGCTTCCTCCACGGCCTCGGGGGCCTCGTCGTCGACCTCGGCGTCGGGCTCGTCGGACTCGGCCTCGGGCTCGTCGTCGGCTTCGGCCTCCGCCTCGTCCTCCTCTTCGGCGACGGGCTCTTCCTCTTCCTCGTCGACGTCCTCCGCCTCGTCCTCGGCGGTGACCTCGTCGACTTCGGCGTCGTCCTCTGATTCGTCGTCCGCGTCGCCGGCTTCATCGGAGGGCATCTCCTCCTCGGACTCTTCATCGTCGGCTTCGTCCTCGGACTCGGACGCTTCCGGCTCGGGCTCGGCCCTGCGGCGACGGCGACGACGACGGGGAGCGGAAGGTGCCGCTTCCTCCATGGCCGCACGGATGGCTTCGGCCGGGTCCTTGTGACCCGCCCGTCGCTCGCGCTCGACTTTCGCGAGAACCTTGGCCATCTGCCCATCCGTGATCGTCGCGTCCTCGTCCGACACGGGAATCCCCATGTGGCGGAGGAGGGCGATCAAAGAGTCGGCATCGACCTTCAGGTCGTCCGCTAGTTCGAATACCTGCATGTCTTCGTTACGCCTCCACTGCGTCGCTTCCGCGCTCGTGCCCGGCCGTCTCCAGCTCGGCCACAAGTCGATCCGCGAGTGCGTCGTCGGTGACCGCCACGGCTGAAAGCCGGGCGAATCCCACCGCCGCACCCAAAGTGTTTCGATCCCCCAGGACGGCCTGGGGGATCGATCGGTCGT
>CALJKZ010000505.1 GCA_937983085.1 uncultured Gemmatimonadales bacterium | reverse complement strand
AAGTGATCTTCGCAGGAAAGGCGCACCCCGACGACGAAGACGGCAAGCACGCGATCGAACGGCTCCTCCGAGAAGCCCAGCGCGAAACGGACTGGCTTCGGATCGTGTTCTTGGCTGACCAGGACATGGACCTGGCACGCCAGCTCACGGCTGGCGTCGACCTTTGGCTGAATACGCCGACTCCGCCGCTGGAGGCTTCGGGCACCTCCGGAATGAAGGCGGCAGTCAACGGCGTGCCGAGCCTCAGCGTGCTCGATGGCTGGTGGATCGAGGGGCACGTGGAGGGAGTGACCGGGTGGTCCCTGGGAGCTGGGGGCAAACCTCGCGGCGATGCCGCGGATGCAGGCGAGATCTACGAGAAGCTGGATGCAGCGATCTTGCCGTGCTACCAGCAGGACAAGCATGCCTGGGCTCAGATCATGAAGAGCTGCATCGCCCTCAACGGATCCTACTTCCATACCCACCGCGTCGCGCTGCACTATGCAGCACAGGCCTACCTGTAGGGTCGACGTGAAGTACCGAGGTGTCATCCGCGTCCGGTATCCTCTCGACGCTGGCGCCATCGTCCTCCGCACTGAGGACGACTGGGATCGTGACGTTCCTCCAGGATACGTGGATCCCGGACGGGAGACCTTCGACTTCCCTGTTGAGTCCGAACGACCCTATCTGGACTTCAAGCCGTGCCTCCGAACTGCGTCAGGATTGCACTGGGCTTGCGGTGCAAACCGCTTGGCCATTCTGAGTCATGAAGCCCCACAGGAGTCCTATCCCTACTTCCGCGGAGATTCCGCAGGCTCGCTCTCGGGCAACCGCGAGGTCTTGTCGGCGGCGCTCGGCCGCGCTCACGAGTTTCGCGCCTACCTTCCGGCCGGCTACTCCGAGAATACCCTGAAGCGGTACCCGGTCCTGTACATGCTCGGCGGAACCAACCTGTTCTTCGACGAGGAAGCCTATCTTGGGAATGCCTGGCACGTCGATCGGACCCTTGTGCTGCTCAACTCGATGTGCCTGATCGATCAGGTCATCGTGATCGGCATTCGTGCGCGGGACCGCGAGAAGGAGTACACCCAGGGCGGCTTCGAGAGGTTCGGCGATGCCATCGCGGGAGAGCTGAAGCCGCACGTAGACGATGACCTTCGCACGCTGCGGGATCCTGCGCACACGATGGTGGCCGGGTCGTCCCTCGGAGGTGTAGCTGCGTTCTCCATGGCGTGGCGACGTCCCGAAGTGTTCGGGGGTGCCGCGTGTCTGTCAGCGACTTTCGGCTACCGCGACGACTTGCAGGAGCGCGTGCGGACCGACCCCATGGATTCGCGGAGGCAGCTGAAGATATACCTCGACAGCGGCTGGCCCGGGGACAACTACGAGGCAACTCTCGGAATCGCGAAGGGCCTGATCGCTCGGGGCCTGTTTCTTGGCGCAAACCTCCTGCACCTGGCCTTTCCGTGCGAGACCCACGACGAGCGATCGTGGGCAGCTCGTTTTCATCTGCCGGTCCAATTCTTCGCGGGGAAGCTGCGTCGAGCTGCTGAGTGGTCCAGCCTGGCGCCACGTAGCTGACCAACCGCACCGCCGACGGTCATCGGGTGGAGGCGATTCACGCCCGGTATTCGTCATCGCGACGGTTGACGCCCATCGCTGGCCAGCCACCGTACCGCAGGAATAGCAGTCAAGCGGTGCAGCACGATTCTCAAGGCAACTGTTGCTATGGCCGCAGCAAAGACCGCGCTGCGGTTATCCCATTCGGCATGACGCTCGACCAAAAGGGCGAACACGACTGTGGCGACACCACGCGGCCCGAACCATCCAATCGCCAAGATGGCCTTGTGTCCCAGGCCTGTGTAGAGAAGGGTCACGACGGAGGGCAGAACCCGGGTGACCGTGAGCGCCGCGATGGCGAATGCAAGCATCGCGGGGCTCAAGCTGTCCCATGCCTGCGGCAGCAGCAGCGCCCCGACGATGAAGAACACCAAGCCCGACAGGAGCTTGCCTTCCGCGTCGGCGAACGCAGTCAGCTGG
>CALJKZ010000504.1 GCA_937983085.1 uncultured Gemmatimonadales bacterium | reverse complement strand
TTGCAGTTTCTGGTCGACGTGGGGCTCGAGTATCTCACCCTTGGCCGGCCAGCGAGACAGAGAGAGATACACGCCTCCGTTCCCAGGGCGACTCTCGGCATACGTCTGTAGCCACGGCTCGCGGCCGTCGAGCAGCTCTGGGTCGGAGGCAATGTACTCACTGGCGGCCCGGATGAGCGCGTTGATCCTCGCGTCATCCGAGCCAGCAGTGACCCCCAGCTCCGTCTCTACATCCGCCTTGAGACACATGGCTCGACTCTTGGCAGCGACGGTGACACTCAGGTTCGGTCGGCTCACGCCTTCTTGGCTTTCGCCTTCCGCTTGGAAACTGCCTTTTCGGCAGACTTGACGGCAGCGGCCTCTACCGGCTGCTCAGCGGGCACGGCGTGACCCGCAGCCAGCAATCGCTCGCCCTCGTCCTTGTCCACCTCGTAGATGCAACCTGCCGGCAAGCTCCGCTCGGCGGTCGCACCCGCGACGATGCGCTTGACCCACATGCTCTTTCTCCTTTCCGGCTTACGCCATGATGTAGTGATTGATCGGGTTCTGGCCCGCATCCGCGAGCTCGGAATCCGTCCGCAGGTAGGACATGAAGCCCACCTGGAGGAACTCAGCGAAGCGCTCGTTCAGACGAACCAGCTGCATGTCGAGCACGTCCCGCACGTAGAAGTAGCTGAAGTCGCCGTACAGCATCACCTTGTTCGTGGTGGCCGGCGAAGCCATGTCGGTGTTGATCACGTAGGGATCGCCGTCGATCCGGTCGATGCGCCCCGTCTGCACGTCCGGCTGGAAGATCGGCCGGTTGTCGGCGTCGAGGAGCTGCTTGACCGCCTTGAGGGTGCCGGTGGCGTTGAACATCCACTCGCCGTTACCGTTCTCCCAATACGCCGGGTCAACCGAGAACTTCAGGTCGATCATCTCGAGGTACGTGATGGCCGTGGCCGACGCCGCGGTCTTACCGAGCGTCGAAGCCGTCACGACACCGTTCGGCTGGTTCGAGCCAGTGCCCGTGGTGTAGAGGGCGTTGGACTTACGCCCGACACGCTCACCCAGGAGCCGCGCCAGCAGTCCACCCACGTCGTAGGCCGCGTCCTGCAACAGCTGAATCGGCACCCGCACGAGGTCCGAGGTCACGAGGAAGGCGTCGAGCACCTTCTCGCCGACAGTGATGTCCGTCTCGTCCACCTCGGTGTTTTCCGCGAGGATGTTGCCGACGTTCGAGCTGTCGTCCACGGTCGGTAGGTGCATCTGCTCGCCGGTCGAGGTTCGCAGGATCGACGCTCTGGAGCGCCGTACGCCGCCGAACTGCTTGAGCGCAACGATCACCCGGTCGAACCACATCTCGGGAACGAGGTAGCCGCCCGAGGCGTCGGTGCCGGTCGTGAGCGCCCGCTGCTCAGGCGTCAGGGCGCGGCTCAGGGCGCGCAGATCCACGAGGTTGCCCGCGCCAGAAGCCCGCATCCGGCGAATGCTCTGCTCGTTGCGCTGCTCAGGGGTCAGAGCGGAAATGCCGCCACTCAGGTAGCGGCGCAACTCGTCATTGTCGCGCTCCTGAATCGCATGGGCGCGCTCTTGGGGATCGGTCGGCAAGCTGCGCTCGTCATAGATCCCCGACTCCTGCGCACCGGCAGCCACTGAGCGGCCCTCGGATTCGACGAGGCTTGCCGCCGACTGCTCGACTGCGGCGCGCTGCTCGGCGCGCTTCTCCTCGGCCTTGATCTGGGCCGTCAGCGCCTCGAACTCCTTGTCGGTGCGGTCGTACTTCTGCTGTTCGTCGGCCGTGAGCGTGGGCGGGGTGCCCTTCTCGCGCTCCGAATCAGACCGGCGCTCGCCGGCCTCGGTGAGAATCGACTGCATCTGCTCCCAGACGCGAGCCCGACTCTCTACTAGCTTCCTGAGGTTCTCATTCACTGCGTTTCCTCCTGGTCTGCCGGGGCCAGAAACGCAGAAACGCGGAGGTACTTGGCCCCGACCGTAGTCGGTTTCAAGTAGCTCCGCGCTCGCTGTGCGTAGCGGTTGGCTACGTTACGTCAGTCTCTAGCCTCTGCGACTGTTCATCCTCGACACGCTGAGCGATCCCGAGGCGACTGACGCCGTTGTCTTACGGGTTCCTAGTCTAACACAACTCCATTCGGGACTAGGTAGATGTTGAAAGGACACTGCCTAGTAGTATTGGCCTGCGTGCGAGTTCCCAAGACGCCGCGCCCCACTTTCAACGCTCAGAAGATATCTGTAGCCGAGTACGATTGTCCCTACTGCGGACGCTCAGTAGCTTCTCAGTCGGGCGAGGCGCCGCCATTCGCCTATGCCCTCGCTGTGGCCACCCGGTCTACCAGAACCAATTCGGGATCATCCCATGTCAGATTCCAAAGTCTGCTCCTGGGGGCCACCTAGAACACCTTCCCGGGGCAATCGATGCTGCCTATGGAGAGGCCAGAAACTGCATGAGTGTTGGCGCCCATACTGGCTGCGTAATGGTCTGCCGGAAGATCCTCATGCACATTGCAGTGGAGGAAGGTGACAGCGAGGGCAGGAAGTTCATCGAGTATGTCGAATACCTAGACGACAAGGGATTGTTGCCTTACGGGGCAAAGCCATGGGCAGAGCGCATCAAAGACCTGGGTAATGAGGCTAATCACGAGATACCGGAGCGTACGGAGGCAGACGCCTTGCTTCTCCTGACCCTGCTCGAACAGATTCTCGAAAACCTCTATGAGATCCCTGGCAAGCTCAGAGCGCACGACGTGAAGCCTAGTGCCGAGTAGCTAGGCCACCGCGTACGGAGGGGCGTCTACAGACTCACGATACTCAAGACGCCTGCCGTCTACGCGACGGATGGCCTCGACTACCCGATCGCCGTCGTCAATGTCGCGGGTGTTGAACCGGAACTCGAACTCGTTGAGGTAGTTCGGCAGGTGCTTCTTGCTCACACTGTGGAACGTGCCCATCACGCCTCTCTTGAGTAGCGAGAACACGCCCTCGATGGCGTTTGTGGATACGTCCGTGCCCTTGCGGGCGTACTCTTTGAGCGAGTGCTTGACGCGCTCGTGTCCGCCCGCGAACTTCCGCCCGATCGGGATGTACACGCCTAACTCGTCTGTCATGAGGCGGGCGGTGAGGTCTGCATTCGAGGTCACAACGTGCTCAAGGTCGGCTGCGGTCAGGCGTTCCATCATCTGAAATCGGACTTCGCCACCGCGCTCTGCCATGCCGACGACTGCGGTCTTCTTCGTACCACGCCCGCGCCTCCCTGCGCCCTTGTACCGGGGCTTTCCTCCAACGTAGGTTTCATCAACCTCGATGGTTCCGGTCAGTTTGCGGCGCGGCTCCTGGGCCTGGATTCCGTAACGGATTCGGCGCAGAACAAACAGCGCGCTCTTGTGGGTGATCTCGCATTCACGCGAGAGTTGAAGGGCACTGATGCCCTTCTTGCTCGCGCATGCTCTCCAGAATGCATAGACCCAAATCCGAAGCGGTAGACGGCTCTCCTCGAACACGGTCCCGGTCCGGACGCTGTACATGGCCTTCTGGCCTTCGCGGGCGCATTCGCGGCAACGCCACCGGAAGTTCTTCTCCCGCCCTCCGTCCTTTGCCTGCATCCGGTAAACCTCGGTGCTCCCGCAACGTGGGCAGGCCGGATCGGCACGCCAGCGATGGCGCTCAAGGAACTCGGCGGCAAGCGCCTCGTCCATTGCAGCCTTGCGGAGTTCTGCGAGGATTGGAGACTTCTGTTTCCGCTTCATGTCCATACCCTACAGCATTTTAATACTTGATGCAAGCACGAGTGTAGAATGGAGGGCGCGACGGGGTTCGAACCCGCACACCGGGAGTTGCAAGCTCCCGTCCCTTTGTCCAATTCGGGAACGCGCCCTATTCGGGTCGCACGATCGGGCCGGTTTACCGGCCCTTTCGTTTGCCCGCTGCGCTGCGCGATAGAACCTCGGGCAACAGCATCCCGAGGTTCAATGAAAAGCGCTGCATAACAGCCCCCTTTCTAGGGCTGTTTGGGCGCATGCCGAATTCGTTGCAGAGATCCGTGCTACAATCCATGCACAAATTGGTGGCCTAAACAGCCTCCGTTTGATGGCCCTTTCCGCGATTGTTGGCTGCAAATCAATCGTCGCGGTTTGGGCCGGTTCTTCATTCAGTGCTTGCAATCGAGTATCTTCCTTCCTCTCTGGCTAACTCCTTCGCACTAGCCATTCGGCCCATCTCGTTGGCGACACGAGTCGCAAGGCTAGTCTTGCCCTCGACAGCGTATCCTCGGCTCTTAAGCTCAGCGGTGACGGTCTTGGGCTCTAGGCCACTTCGGCCTTGAAGAACCGTGCGAATGGCGTCCCGAAGCCCCAGCTTGCGAAACCCGTTGCCGGAGGACGGTACAGAGGGCAATACATCACTGCCCGGTTCGGATGCTAGAATCTGCTTGATGGCCTCAGCTCGGCGCACTAGCGATTCAAGCTCGTCCTTCAACTCATGTTTGGTGGCTGCTGACAGAGGCATGACCTGTCTCCTTGAGACGAGTGAGAGTACCATTAGATTGTAGGGCCGCCGAGTTAGAGAGTCAACCCCATGAGTGAGGAAGGCATGAAAGAGCGTAAGCAGAGGGGTGCAGGGCGACCACCCGAGATCCTCAAGATCGAGGACGACCCCGAAGATGCATTGGCTCGCCTGCTCCGAAAACCGCCAGAGCCGAAGGGCGAGACCGAGGACCGGGACGGCGACCAGGACGCCCGTCGCGATCAGAGCTGAGCAGCGCTCTGGCTGGTGTTCGCCTGGCCCTCAAAGAACTAGGGGTTGCAACAACTACCTAGTCCCGACTCCATTTGCCGCCTGCGCTGCTCCAAGTGCATCTGATACCAGCGAGACGCCAGGCCCGGCATCACAATGTCCTCATGAGCCGCCCGCCAGCCCTCGAGCGATCGCAGGGCCACCTGACCGCCGTCGTAGAACGGCTGAGCCACCGGCCCGCCCTGGAGCCTGCGGGCCTTGAGCACCTTACGCCGGAAGATCGTTGATCCGTCGTCACGCTCGTGCTTCTCCCACTCGTCTTTGAGCGTCACGAACTCGAAGCTCGCGCCCGTGATTTCGCCGCGCTCGATCGAGGTCACGAGATCCCGCTCGTAGCTCCGGTCGCCCAGGCGGGCCTCGTGGTGAGCCCCGTCGTCGCGGTCCTCGATCTTCAACGTGCCGGCCGACACCCGAGCGAAAATCTTCGAGTTGTCGTGCTCGACCGTGGCGATCACATCATCAGTCGAATCCGCGAAAGCGTCTCGGGCGATCATCTCCTGCATGTCGCCTCGAATCGGGGACCACCGATCATATGGCGGGGAAACCCACGTCAGAACCCGCTCGTCGCCGTCCTGGCGCAGCTCGACGGTATCGGCTACCGGGTAGAACCTCTTTTCGATATCAGGCATCGTTTAGCTCCGTTTCGTTCTCAAAAACCTCGCCGTCAACCCATAGGCGCCTTAGCCGGATACGATTTTTCCCCGCGTTGCACGGCAAGCTAAGGCCAAGCGCAGACCCCCGGTTGCAATCACACCCATAGTTGCCCTCTACCCAATACCAAAGCGACCTCCACGCACCCTCTCTTTCGATCCACGGATACCGCTGCACCACCTTCGCGCATTGCCCGGTCGAAGAGTCTTCCAGATGCGCAATAAGAATCGCCATCTGCCTAGCCTCCAGAGATGATAACGCAGTCACAGCTCGGCGGGTGAAGCGGCGGGTGGCTGATCGAATGGCTGGTGGTCAGCGGGCTCGCGCCCTCGGGCGAAAGCGTGTCGCCCTTGCCCAAGAACGGCTCCTCGACGCCGACCACCCTGCCGTTTAGCTGGCTGCACAGCGGGCAGTCCCCACCGGCCCAAATTAGGAAACGCACCCCGGCGGCGGCATATAGCGACCTGGACAGCGCCCCCGCCGAGCGGGTTGAGTCCCCGTCCGCGATCTTGCCTGGGCGCTTTTCCTGCCACTCATCCAGGCGCTCCTCAACGGCCTCGAGGATGGCGCTTGCCTGGTCTGCCGGCGACTCGTCTTTCAGGCGCTCGGATATCCGCTCGACCAGCTGGCTGATTTGCCCTCTGGAGCTCCCCACATGCCGAGCCCCAGCCGTGTCCGCATAGTCTCGAATCATCCGGTCGGCCTGATCCTCACTGATCGCGCGCCCGGTTTCCTGCGTGATGCTCTGGACTAGCTGTGGCACCAGCGCTGAGAGAATCGGGGCAATCGCTCGCGCCACCTCTGGCTCAAAGCCTTCGTAGAACTCGGCCATCAAGTCCAGCATGCGCTCGACCGGATTCTCTGCCGATCGCGCACGGGTCAGAATCCGGCGCAGCGCCCGCACCTCTTTGGCTACAAGCTGCTCGCCTGCGCGGAGCCACAGCGGGCGCTGGGCGCGGATCAGGAGTTGCCGAAAATTGACCAGGGCTCGGCGCTTCTCGACAAACTCGACGCCTGCTGCGCGGTCGCCTACCGGGTCTGGCTCGTCGTCGTCCGAGCCATTACCGTCGCTGTCATTGCCGCCAAAGGCTCCTGACACCATCGAGATCGGCGCCCGGTTGATCTCCATAAACAACTGATCGGCCTCGGGCTCGTCGCGGCCGTTCATGTTATTCCAGGCACGCGTCTCGTTGATCGTCACCTGGCCATTGCGCAACCGGATGCCCTCCACCTCGGCCCGCACCTTGGAATCCGCCCGCAGCATGTTCTCCCACAGGAACTCGGCAAAGAGCGACCGCGCCTCCATCGGCTCAGTTCGATCCGGCATCAGTTCCCAGGTGTACGCCTGCTCAAACCTCATGAGCGTCGGCAGATGCGTCCACTGCGCAAGATCCAGCTGCTTGGCCTCTACCGAAGCATACGACTGTCCCTGCTTTTCGCCAGCGCCTAGTCGATACGGCGGAATGTCGAAGTAGCGGGCGATCTCGAGCACGCCGTTCTGCAACCCCTCGATCAGCTGCGAGCGTTGCGGATCGACACCCACCGTATGGAAGTCCAAGCCCGCCTCGACCACGGCGATACGGTGCGCCTGAGACAGCCCGCCGAGCTGCGGACGCAGCTTCTCGGCGAGGCGCTTGCGCGCCGGCTCGGGCATCTGGAATCCCTCTTTCGGCTGCACGATCGTCGGGAGCTGGGCGCCTTGCCCGTAGTACAGGGCCTCGTGCTCGGCCATTGCCAGCGACCGCCCGAGCGTTTGCTTCGCGGCCACCGCGGGGCGCAGGCCGGCGAGCCCATCAATCGACAAGCCGGGAACGTGAATGTATTTCCCCGGAGGCAGCCACGCCTCGCCGTTGACCACCGGCAAATCCTCGGGCGGCGGCGTACTGGGATCTAGGCGAACCGCTACGTACTTCGTGCGTGGCCGGATGCCGACTCTGGCCTGTGCCGGCGTCACGGCCCCCGTGCGTATCACTCGGCAATCGGTCGGCAGCAGTGGCCAGAGCCACATCACCTCGCCATCACGCCGCCACTCGATCTCGGCATAGGCATTGCCCCACCCAGCCCAGAATCCGGCCATCGTGTGATGGAACTGAAACGCCGTCATCTCGGGATTCGGGCGCGTGTGCAGCACGTGGTAGACGCGCAGGTCGGTGGCCCGCTCGCGGCCCTTCTGCGTGCGCCTATGGGTAATCAGGGGAACGCAGGCCACACCCTTGGCAACGATGTCGAGAGCCTGATGCCAGGCGCCCACATTGAGCGCCTTTTGCTCGCTCACCGACACGCCCGCAGACGTACCTGCCGCGCCGAGCGCGTTCACCAGCCACGCGGCCGGATTAGACAGCGAGGTCTGTGGATTCTCGGGCGAGTTGCGGCGCTCGAGATCAAGCCACGGCACGTGGGCGCTCCTTCACGCTGGCGGGGCGCTCGGGGCGCACCCGGAAGGCCAAGTAGAAAAGCCCCACCCCGCCGACAACAAACCCAGCCGGCAGGTAGTGGAGCCCGACGCCTACGGCAGCTAGGCCGAGGCCGCCGTAGGCGTGCAGCTCCGCGACATGCTCACGGAGCCACCGCATGACGGCGGCCTAAGCCTCCGCAGCCCAGGTGCCGATCTGAGCTACCGTGAACCAGCCACGGGAGCCGTCACCGACCACAGTCACGGCATCGCCCTTGGCGTCCGTCGCGGCGCTGTTGGTC
>CALJKZ010000503.1 GCA_937983085.1 uncultured Gemmatimonadales bacterium | reverse complement strand
AAATCGGCCGCGACCGCGCACCACGAATTCGGTGCCGCCGAGCTCCAGCACGCGACCGCCTACGTCCTGATTGGACGTGCGCACGGCGTTCACCACGTCCTCCAGAGCAACGCCGAGGCCCAGGAGGCGCGTCGGGTCGACGACGATCTGATATTGCCGCTGCATACCGCCGAGCGATGCGATCTCGGCCACGCCGGAGACGGACGTGAGAGCCGGCTTGACCGTCCAATCTTGAAGACTCCGCAGGTCCGCCAGGTCCAACGCGCCCGTCTCATCTGTCAGGATGTACTGCATGACCCAGCCGACGCCGGTGGCGTCGGGTCCCAACGTGGGTCGGGCCCCTTCAGGGAGCCGCTCTCGTACGCTGTTGAGGTATTCGAGCACTCGGCTACGTGCCCAATACAGGTCGGTGTCATCCTCGAACACGACGAACACCGCCGACAGCCCGAACTGGCTCATGCCCCGCACCCAGCGGGCGCCGGGCACCTTGAGCATTTCGGTAGACATCGGGTACGTGACCTGATCCTCGACGAGCTCAGGCGCCTGTCCTGGCCACTCCGTCATTACGATGACCTGGATGTCGGACAGGTCGGGGATGGCGTCGACAGGCGTAGAAATCATGGCCCAGAGGCCACCGGCGGTCACTGCGACTGTAGCGAGGAGTACGA
This sequence comes from uncultured Gemmatimonadales bacterium, assembly GCA_937983085.1. GTDB lineage: Bacteria > Gemmatimonadota > Gemmatimonadetes > Longimicrobiales > Gaopeijiaceae > UBA2589. Next base: position 3,288 of record CALJKZ010000503.1, on the reverse strand, counting down.
GAAACCGGTTGTTCACGGCCCACTCAATGACTTTGGCTTGCATGGTGGCTCACCTCCGCTGTGAGTTGGGGCTCGTCGAGCCAGTGTCGGGCATTTCCATGGACGGCATTTCCATGCCTTCCATCGCTCCGTCTTCCGGAGCCGACATGTCCATGCCCTCCATCCCCGACATGTCCATTCCACCCATGTCCCCCGAGCCCATCATGCCCATCATGGAGCGCATGATGGCTCCGATGTTGGCCTCGGCATCGATGAGATACTGAGCCGAGCTCACGACCCTTTGTCCGGCCGTCAGGCCTGAAAGCACCATGACGTGATCTCCCATCGTCGCACCGAGTTCGGCCTCGACGGGTCGGAAACTGCCGTCCTCTTCTTCGACGAAGAGCAGCGTAGAAGTCCCGGTCCACACGACAGCGTCAACGGGCACCGACAGGGCGCTGACCTGAGGCGTCGTGACCTGCACCGTGGCAAACATCCCCGGCCGAAGGCGGCCGCCCGGGTTCCGGAGAACGACGCGTGCTCGAACCGATCGTGTGCGCGTATCTACCACCGGGTATACGAAGTCCACGACCCCCGGGAATGTCTCGCCGGGGTATGCCGCCAGGGCTACAACTGCGCCGGCGCCGGGCGATACACCGGCCGCATCACTCTCCCGGATTTCCACGACGACCCAGACGCTTGAGAGGTCCGCGAGCCGGAAGAGCGTTTGGCCGGCCTGGAACGCGCCCCCCTCCATGACGCTCTTTTCGAGAACTACCCCCGTGATCGGAGCTTTGAGGCTCAGCGTCCTGCTGGGCTCCCCGTTCGACACCAGTGCAGTGATCTGCTCATCGGTGATATCCCACAGCGACAGACGTCTGCGGGCGGTTGCCTCGAGGTCGACGGGTGCAGCGCTCACGCCCGGAATCGACACCCTGCCCAGGCTCTCTTGAAGCTCGCGAGCCAGCAGAACCTCCTCCTGCGCCGCCACCAACTCCGGGGCGTAGACGTCGAGCAAGGTGCTGCCGGCCTCGACCGTCCTCCCCGTGAAGTCCGCATACAGCCGATCGACATAGCCGGGGAACTTCGTCGTGACCTCAACGAGGCGCGTCTCGTCGGCCTCGATCACGCCGACGGTTCGGACGCGGCTCTCCAACGAGCGCTCTTCGACACTGGCGAAGGTGATCCCGAACTGACGGACCTGGGCCGGCGTCAATGAGACTGCGCTCGAGCTGGCCACGTCCATACCGCCCATATCCATGCCGGGCATGTCCATCTCCGCTGCGGCGGGATCGCCCATGTCCATCCCTTCCATCGCAGTGGCATCGGGAGCCAGGGCCCCGCGAAGCCACAGAGCCGCAGCGAAGAAGAGGGCGCCCAATACCGTGCCCGTGAGTAGCCATCTTGCGCGCGCGGCGCCTGTCGTTTGTGTCGTGCTCATCGTAGAACCTCGTCGGCCACCAGCTGCTCGAGCTCCGCGAGGTTCTTCGCGAAGTCGGTGACCAGGCGGTGGTAGCTCGTTTCGTATTGAAATAGGGCGGTTTGGGTGGCGAGCACGGTTTGGAAATCCGTGCTCGCTACGCCGAAACTGGCCGTGGCCGCTTGCAGTGCGGCGGACTCTTGGGGAAGCATGCCGGTGGTCAGAAGCGCCAGGCTACTGCGGTCCTTCTCGAGATCGGCGTAGAGTTGCGCTACCCGTGCCTGCAGCCCGTTTGCATGAGCTCGATGTTCTGCCGCCAACCCGGCCAGCTCGGCCTGTGCTTCAGCCGCCCAAGCGTCCTGACGAGCGCCTCGACTTAGAGGCAGCGGCACCGCCAGACTCAGTGAGATCATGTCGGTACGGTTGTCGCGCTGGGCGTAGGTCAGGGCGATGTCGAAGTCCGGAAGGTGCGCCTTTTGGGCCAGTTCGAGCCGAGCGCGTTGCGCTTCGATCCTCGCCTCGTGGACATGAATGGTGGGGCTGTTCACCACCACCACGTCCAACAACTCGTCCAGGGGCCTGAGGGGCGAATCCGCGACCCTCGCCCCTGGGTCCAGCGACACGAAGCTGGGTCGCCCGACAGGTCGCGTTAGGGCCGAGGCGATGCGCTCGGGCACCGCGACGTCGTCGAGGGGCGTGGCGGGCGGCCGGTCCAGGAGCCGGTTGAGTGTGGCAAGCACCACACGCCGACGTTCCGTCAACCGGGCCGCTTCATCCGCCAGCGCGGCCGTCTCGACCTGAGCCTGTAGGACGTCCTCCTGGCCGGCCGTTCCGACTGCGTAGCGTACAGCGGCGGTCCCCACGAGGGCCGAAAGCACCCCTGCGTGCCGGGCAACGACTGCGAGGGCCCGGTCGACGAACACGAGCTCGTGGTAGGTCTGGCGAACCTCACGCACGACGCTGAGACGGAGCTCCTGCAACGCAGCGGTGGCCGCCCTCACCTCACCGCGGGCTGCGTCCTGGGCGAGCGAGAGCTTGCCTGGATAGGGCAGGCTCTGCGAAAGCCCGATCGACTTCATCGTCATGAAATCCTCGAAGCCCGGCTCGGCCACAGGGAAGTTCCGGAGCGCGAGCGAGAGCACCGGGTCAGGCCGAGTGCCTGAGGATGTCGCACGCGCTTCGGCGGCGCGGATGCGCTCTGCTCCGGCCACGATGCGCGGGTTTTCAGCCAGAGCTTCAGCGACGAGCGCGTCCAGTCCCTGGTTGCTCGCATCCTGCGGTGCGCCCATCCCGATGAAGGTGATGGACGCAAGTATTCCCAAGACATTCATGGTACACTCCAAGCCTCGTTCCATGAGACAGCCGGTTGGTGCCGGCGCTCGATGGAGTCGACAGGGTCAGTCGGTTCACTGGGTTCATGACGTCCGCGCACAGATGTGCCGGAGCGTGAACTCAGCGCTTCACTTGTCTGGTGGGGTCGAACAGCCCGAGCGGGCGCCCGACGGCGCTGTTAGGCGCGAGGAGGAGGGAGCTTGATTGTGCGCGGAACGTCAGCGTGGCCCGTAAGAACGGAGGTCTCGACGAAGTGCTTAGCCGGGAACACCGTGGGCATGATCGTCGGCGTGGTTGGCGCCGCCGCGCTCGTGCCGCATGGACCGATCCCACCGACGGCGAGAGCACAGGACATGCCGTGCTCGCCATCCGTGGCCGCAAACGGGCAGTCCATCGGTCCCTGTGTCGTCTCCTGCGCGGACATATCCATGCTCATGCCCATGTCCATGCCCGGTGGGCACAGCGACACCTCAAGCCCGATCCCCAACGAAAGAGCCAGGGCCGCAAGTTGCGGAAGGGCCATCAGGCCGCGAGTCAGTCGAGGAGGCTGCATGAGG
>CALJKZ010000502.1 GCA_937983085.1 uncultured Gemmatimonadales bacterium | reverse complement strand
CGGGTGGAGAATCCAACATCGTAGGTAGCGGAGCACGCTTTTGCATCACCTTTTGGCTATCGCGCTGCTTTCGGGACTCCTGGTGGGCTGTGCCTCCAACGCCGCGTACGAGGTCCTCGACACCCCTCCGCCGGCGGTCTCCGGCGTGGACGCGAGGCTCTACCTCATCGGGGATGCCGGCCTGGACAGCGAAGCTCGGGACGTGGTCCTCGGGCACGCTCGGGCGGACCTGGCGGCTCACGCCGCAGAGCACCCCGACATCCCGGCCCTCATGGTGTTTCTCGGCGACAACATTTACGACGCCGGCGCCCGGGTGGACTTCCGCGAGCAGGATCTGGCCCGTCTCTCCGCCCAGGTGCGGGCCGTCGCGACGGCGCCGTCGGTTCGAGGAATCTTCCTTCCGGGCAATCACGACTGGGGCATGGGGGCACCGGATCCGGAGGGGCGGACGGCCATCCAGGTCCAGCAGCGATGGATCACCGAAATCGAAGGCGCCAGGAACGTCGGGTTTCTTCCCAACGACGAATGCCCGGGGCCGGCACGCGTCTCGGTGAGCGACGACGTCCACGTCCTCTTCATCGACACGGAGTGGCTGTTGAGGCTGCCCGGCGGGTGCGGCGGCGAGGACCTCTTCTATTCTCGGCTCACCGACGAACTCCGACGACTCCGAGGTGACCGCGTGGTCCTGGTCGCCCACCATCCGCTCGTCACCGGAGGACCCCACGGCGGCAACGTCGGGATCTTCGAGACCGTGCCCTTCATCTACTATCTGGCCATCAAGAGCGGGCTCAGCGTCCAGGACCTCGCATCCGGTCGCTACTCGACGATGATCGCCCGGATTCGGCAGGCCATCCAGGAGTCGGGCACCCGGCCGCTGGCCATGGCCACGGGACACGACCATTCGCTTCAGGTCATCCGCCTGTTCTCGTCCGATCTGCCCGTCTATCAGCTGGTGAGCGGCTCGGCGTCCAAGTCGAGTCAGGCCGCCCGAATCGACGGCACCCGCTACGCGACGTCGCGTCACGGATACATGCGCATCGACTTCACGCCCGGTCAGGCCCGGTTGGTGGCGTACGCATGGGTCCCCGACGTGGCCGGTGGGTCCGCGGTGCGGCCCGTCTTCACCTGCCTCCTTTCGGAAGGAGTCGCCGAAACGTGTGCCGAGGCACCTCTGGCGGGTCGTCGATGATGATGGTGCGGGTGTTGGCGGCCACGTTCGTCGTAGGGACGGTGACGTTGGCTTCCGGCGACCCGGCCGAGGCACAGCTGACGTCTCCGTGCGAAGCGGCGTGCGCGGTCACGCTCGGTGCGTCCAGCTTCGTCTTCGCCATGGGGAGCATGGCCGCCGTCGGACGACTCGAGGGCGGATACACCACCGAGACGGGGCCGGCCCTCACCTTCACCTTGGCGTTTCTGACGTCCGTCGGAGCCGGCGTCGCCCTCCAGGGAAACGGCGACCGGCAACGCCGGGCTGTCTACGGAAGCGCATTGGGCGCCGTCGGAGGCGGCTTGGTAGGCCTGGCGGCGGAGAGTCTTACTTCGGAGCACGACACCGCGAGTCGTTGGGCAGCCACTCTGATCGGGGGAGCCGTGGGGGTGGTCGCCGGCGGCATCGTAGGGGCCACGACGTACGACGGGATTCCCGGCCAGGCACCCACCTTCAGCTTCGTCGCACCTCCGATCCCGTTCCGCTGAAGAAGCTTCGAGGCGCTCGCGACCAAGGGCGCCTCCACGCGGTCGCGACTAGTCGATGCCCAGTTGCAGCATGAGCCACTGTCCCCGGAACTGATCCGGCATCACGCCCGAGGCGCTGGCGCTCCTCCGCTCTCCTCGTTCGTACCACACGACGGAAATGGATACGGGTCCCCCGCCCGGAGGCAGACCGAAGTGGACCGGTGTCATGCCCTGGGACGAGTATCCGCCCCCCGTCGACATGATCCGGGATGTCCGATAACCATCGGACGGGCGTTCCAAGGTGACCGTAGCCCCCGGTCGACTCCACCGACCCTCGGCATCCACGATCCCGACCTGGAGGGCGCGAGCTCCCGCGGCAGGGGGTAGGCGATTCATGTAGAGGGGGTGTGAACCCGACGGGTCGTTGTTGGTCAGGGACAGGTCCAGGTCGCCATCGAAGTCGAAGTCCGCCCACGCCACACCGTGGCTCGATCCCTTCGCGAGCACCGACGGGGGCGTAGCGTCCTCGAAGACGCCCGAGCGGTTCATGAACAGGAAATCCCGGGCCTCGGGCTCTCCCGCCACGAAGGTGTTCACGAAGAGATCGACCCAGCCGTCGTTGTCCACGTCGCCCCAGGCGGCCGCCACCGAATGGTGGTCGCCTGCCAACGGGGTGCCGGGAGCCACGTCGACGAAACGGCCCCCGCCGCGGTTCTCCCACAGGACGTCGGGTCCGTACGAGGCGACGAAGAGGTCGAGGTCGCCGTCGTTGTCGTAGTCCGATGCGGCCACGCCCACACTTCCCTGCTCCGACGTCCGACCCGGCTGGTTCATCCCCCAGTCCGCGGCGACGTCCCGGAACCGGCCCTCCTCGTTGAGGAAGACCCCGTCCTCGTCCCCGTTCTGGTTCGCCACGAAGAGGTCGAGATCTCCGTCTCCGTCCATGTCGAACCAGACGGCGCCGACGGACCGGCGTGCATCGGCGATCCCCCGCTCGATTGCTTCGTCGGTGAAGCGACCACTCTCGTTCACGTAGAGGGCGTTGGGACCATCCCGGAACGCCACGAAGAGGTCGAGGTCCCCGTCCCCGTCGAAGTCCACCCACGACGACTGGCGTGTGACGCCTCCACGGCTGAGACCGACCTCCGACGCCACGGGCACGAAGCCGTCGGAGCGATCATTGCGATAGAGCTGATTGGGAACCTCCGCCGACGCGTACCCCACGTAGAGGTCGGGATCACCGTCGAGGTCGTAGTCACCCCATGCGGCGGCCCTGGTTTCCGCCGCGTCGTCCAGGCCCACCGCTTCGGCGACGTCCACGAAGACGCCACGGTCGTTGCGATACAGTCGGTTGGGAGCGCCTCGGAATCCGACGAAGATATCCAGATCACCGTCGCCATCGGCGTCCGCCCACGCATTCGTCTGCGCTCCCGAAGCCCCGAAGAGCTCCGTCTGGGCGCTCGCCAGGTCGGGCGGTCCGTCCGATGTCGAACCGTCGGACGTTCCACTCGAGGCCGCGTCCCGATCGGAGGCGCATGCGGCCACCACGAGCAGGGACGCGACGAGGTGTAGGGGCCGTACCGTGCGTCGAACGGGTCGGACCGGGCACGGATGCATCGGCGGTCTCCGAAGGGGAACGTGGGTGGCGCGCGCCAATAGGGGGCCAGGAAGCCGCTGGGGCCAGACCTCTCCGTGGGGGGAACCCGTCCCATGGCGCTTGAATTGCGCCGGGTATCGGACCAACCTTTCACGCGGCCGCGAGTCGGTCGAACCGAACAGGTAGACGCAGGACGGGCCACGTGAAGCTCATCGCCGAAGACAGGATCATGCGCCGCATCGCGCAGCCGGCGGCCCTACTGGCGAGCCTCGTGGCAGGGCTCGTGTGCCCCGACCGCGCCGAGGCCCAGGATCCGGCGGTGTTCTACATCGGAGGCGCGGCTCTTGCCGCCGTGGTCCCTGGGTTCGTGTTCGACACCCCCCAGCCCGACGCCGATCAGCCTTACATCAAGACCAGCCTCGGCCGCTTCGATGCCGTGGATCAGGAGAACATGGCGCTCGATTTCCTGGTCGAGTACCAGCCGGGAATCACCTGGCACCGGATCAAGCCCCTCTTCGGGATCGCCGGTAATTCGGACGGCACGGTGTACGGATGGGCCTCCATCGCCCACGACTTCCACGTGGCCGACCGTCTGGTGGTGAACGTGAACACCGGCCCGGCCATGTACATCGCGGGGGAACGGGGGAAAGAGTTGGGAAGCAGCGGAGCGCTGCGATCGGGTT
>CALJKZ010000501.1 GCA_937983085.1 uncultured Gemmatimonadales bacterium | reverse complement strand
CAGGAAGTGCTCGAGCTGGGCGCGGATCCCCTCGGCGTTCTCCGCGGCCTGCTCCTTGGTCAGAAGTTGTCGTTCGGCGGTCTTCCCCGAAGGATCTCCGATGAGCCCTGTACCACCACCGACCAGCGCGATGGGCGTGTGGCCGGCGCGCTGCGCGTGGACCAGCCCCATGATGGGCACCAGGTTACCCAGGTGCAGACTCGCAGCAGTCGGATCGAAGCCGATGTAGATCGTGCGCGGATTCTCGGCCAGGTGGTCCTCCGCCCCTTCCGTGGCATTCTGCAGAAGGTCGCGCCAGCGCAGCTCTTCGATGAATGTGCTCATGGTCGGAAGGCTACCAGACCCGACCAACCGGTCAAGGTCGGGGCTACCACCCCTCCCGCTCCCGAAGCCGCGTGACGTGGGCCTCGTGATGGGGCCCGTGCCATCCGGAGGAAGGCGACCCACCGGCCATGCAGGTGCTCGAGCATGGCGAGCGAGCCCTCGACGGGGGCCGACTTCGCGTCGGGAAGCTCCGCCCAGAGCTTCTCCTCGTACGTGCAGATCGTCGGACGATCCTCGGTCACGGCCAACTTGAAGCGTACGTACGCGTTGAGATGTGAATCGACGACGTGATGGACGACCTGCCTGGCCGTCCACCCGCCCTCCCGATACGGCGTATCGAGTTGGGCATCGCTCAGGCCGGCGACCGCTGCGCGCATCCGGGTCGGGTGCTCGGCGATGGTGTCGATGTGAGCCGATCGTTCGTCGGGACGCAGCGGACGGCCGAGGCTTGCGAAGGGCCCGGTGGGATAGCGGAGGTCGTCGGAGCTCATGGTGCGCTCGGGTTGGGGTTGTCGAGGGACGCCGACCGAGCGAGGATCGGCGGATGTCCGCCTATGATCGCTTCTACGATGTCGTTCGTCGAATCCCGCGGGGCCGAGTCACCACGTACGGGACGGTAGCCACGCTGGCGGATCGTCACGGTCACGCCCGGCAAGTCGGCTACGCCATGGCCGCACTCCCCGACGGCACCGACGTTCCCTGGCATCGGGTCATCAACGCCCGGGGTGAGATCAGCGCTCGCGGAGGTGGGTCTCCAGGCGGACTCATTCAGCGTCGGCTCCTCGAAGACGAAGGCGTCGTCTTCGATGTTCGGGGACGAGTGCCACTCGAGACGTTCGGTTGGCCAGAGGTCGACGCGGAAGGACGAGGATTTAGCTAAGCTGCCCCTTAAGTATTGTCTGGCGCATGGCCGGCCTTTAGCTACAGCATATGCTTAAATGTTTTTCCGCGAACAAGACGCTTAAATGTTTTTCGCGAACAAGACGCTTAAGCAATCGGCGAGGACGCTTTCGAGGACATCTTCGGAGAATATGCTTAAGTATATTTGAACAGTTATTATTGTGTAGTAACCGCTGAATGTGCCATAGTGCGTCACATGGCACTACGAGAAGAACTTCACCTCACCGGGTCCCTGGGGCTGGACTTCGTGAATACCGTCGTCCCCCTCCGCACCGGACCCGTGGATCTCCTCCATCATCCCGACGCCTTCCTGTG
>CALJKZ010000500.1 GCA_937983085.1 uncultured Gemmatimonadales bacterium | reverse complement strand
GTGGTCGCGGGCCGCGCGGTGCCGTGACACCCACGCGGAGGGGGGGGTTCGAGGATCGCCGCCCTCGCACGGGCTCTCGGCGAGGACGTGGACCCGGAACCAGGGTACGCCACCCAGGACCATACTCTCCAGGACCTCGACGGAGACCTCTTCCGCGGTCGTGCTCATAAGCGCGCTGCGCCACGGGATCCCGGCGCCCACCTCGGGCCAGACGTGGCCGCTCCACGACGGTGTGAGATACGCCAGTCGGCGAATCGGTAGCTCTGCGTAGGGGAACCACGTCCCCGAGGACTCGGGTGAGATCCACCCCCCACGTCCGTCCGACAGCCGCACCCTCGACCACCCCTCGCGCCTCTCGAAAACGACGGCAGCCGGCACCTCGTAGCCCACCCCACGCGACTCAACCTGAGGATCGTAATCCACGGTCGTGAGAACCGCGGCGCCCTCGCGAGGCTCGGCGAGGATCGGGACGTTTCCCCCATGGGCCAAAGGTTCGAGATCGAGGAGCCCAACCATCGCGTCCACCGACCCGTCGACGACGGACGCAGCCCCCGCCAGGGCGTCCATCCCGCTGGCGGCATCGAGCTGGCGTACGACGAACCGGCCGGGGACGTCGTGAAATCCCTGGAGCTCGCCGGTCGCCGTCCGATAGACGCGCGTGCCGGAGCAGCTGTCCACCCGGAGGAGACCGTCACCGGCCGCATCCGGGAGGGCGAAGATCACCAGCACGTCCCCGGGCTCGGCACGAACACCACACGCCGCCGAGGAGCCGGCGGTCGTGTAGGACACCGTCTCATCGAGGGCCGCGACGCTACCCGCCGCCACCTTCCACGGGGCCTCCACGACGACGCCTCGGAGTACGGTGTCGCCTCCGTCGCGCGAGTGGACCGAGTCGATCCGCAGGAGGAGGACCTCCTCCGCTCCCCGGTAGTACTCGCCGAGCGTGCGCTCGGGGCATCGGCACGAGCCGATCTCCTCCATGGTGGACGCACGGGCAGCGTCGGGTTCCTGCGCCGCCGCGGCGGTCGACATGAACAAGCCCACCACGAGGCCGCACCCGAATCTACCCACCGGCGGGCCCCTCCCCCACGACCCCGTCGGCCACATGCAGCGTGTCCACCGGCGGCGTCGCCATGTCGGGGGGCCAGTCACCACCCTCGTCGGATGGCAGGCGGATCCGGAGGACGGCGTCGAGGTTCAGCGGCTCACCCGTTCGAAGCTGTGGCACGGCCTCGAGGCGGTACAGCCAGGCGGATCCGGCCCCTTCGGTCCGCACCGTGAACGCTCCGCCCTCGATGACGAAGGCCACCCCCTCGTCGAGACCGATCCCGAGCACGCCCACCAGGTCCTGGTCGGCGGCGAATCGAGCGAGGAACGCCAAGAGTCGTCCTTCGCGGCCACGCTCGCTGAAGTGGGTATCCACCAGTGCACCCATCAACTCCGGCTGGGAGAAGACGGGGTAGGACACGGAAACCGCCGAACCCAGCGGATCGGAGAGCGCGTCGGCGGACGACACTGTCCCCTCACGGGCATCGAAGGCGGCGTGGCCCAGGGACATGGCGCCGGCGCTGGTGCCGCCCACGACCCCGCCCCGCTCCGCCACGTCGGTGAGAGCCGCTCTCAGCTCCGGCGGCCAGAGCCCGAGGTAGTTCCACTGGTCCCCTCCAGCCAACCAGACCGCCTCTGCCTGTCCCACCAGGCACAGCACGCCGGGATGCCCGCCGCTGGCGGGCGTCGTCGTCGACACCGTGAGGACGGAGTTGGGCGCAGGGTCGGGCGACAGGGTGGACGTGAAGTAGTCGGGATAGCTCGTGAGGGAGCCCGAGGCGCGGAGCACGAGGACGTCCCCACCGGCGGCGGCTTCGACGAAGGCCCGGGCTGCGGTATCGTCCTCGGCGGCGCCCCCCATGAGCACGAGACGACGGACGGGCTGCACGGCGGCGTCCGGCCGGGTTCCTCCGACACCGCCCACGCTGGCACCCGCGTCGGGGAGGGGACAGCGGCGCTCTACCGTCACCTCGGGGGCGACACCATCTCCGCATCCCACGGCCGCCGCCACCCCCACGACCGCCCCCAGCACCCCCAGGGTATGACGGATCAGTGGACCCGCCCGAGATGGAAGACGAATCCGGTTGTCGACGAGATCCATGCGGTTTCGGTCAGGGCGTCCCACGCGATGCCCGACATCCCGGTCACGCCGAGCCCGCCGACGTCGACATCACGGACGAACGTCCCATCGGGGCGCAGGGTCCGCACGATGTTTTGAATGCTGCTCACGATAAGCAGGTTGCCGGAGACCGGGTCCACCTCCAGGTCTCCGAAGAACACGTCGAAGGCGGGCGCTCCCGCCGCCCTGGCCGTGAAGCTGGCGAGTTCCGCACCGGTATCCAGGTCGACTTCGGTGATGATGTCGGTGTTCCAATCCAGACTGAAGAAGGTCCCTCGACCCGGATGGTACGCGCCTCCCACGGGATTCCCCGAAACCGGCATGGCTATGGAGTCGATGACACTCCCGTCAACGACGTCCACGGCGAACAGCATCCCGGGATTGAGCTCACCATTGTGGACGAACAGACTGTTCGCCGGCACCGGAGTGCCCGCGATGGAGGCGGGGCCGTCGGCCATGTCGAGGTCGATGTCGTTGGAACTCGGGCCCGGGCGCAGGAAGGTCAGGCCGGTGGCCGTCCCCGCCGTGGTGTATTCGAAGATGTTCGGGTCGAAGTCGGGGTGGAGGAGGAGTGTCTGACTGCGGGCGTCGAAGGCGATGGACACCAGAAGGCCCAGGGTCGCGTCGAAGGAGCCCAGAAGTACGGCGCCGACTCCAGTGGTGAAGCTCCACGTCACCGGATCCCCCAGCGGATTTCCGGCCAGGTCGGTGACGGTGGCAGCCACCTGCGCCGTGTAGGTGTGAAGGGAGTCCAGCGCAGCCGTCGGCGTGAAGGTGGCCGAGGCTCCCGCCACGGAGACGCTGCCCGCCACCTCGACGCCCAGGCTGTCCAACAGGGTGAACGTCGCCGTGGTCACCGACGAGGGCTCGATCTCCTCGTCGAAGTCGACGACCACGGTAGTCGAAAGGCGCACGTCGGTGGCCCCGGGTGCGGGCGTCAGGGCCAGCACGGTGGGCGGGTCCGAGTCCAGCGGCCGAACGACGATTGTGGCGGTGTCGGAGAGGAGCCCTGCCGTCGCCACCACCCGTGCCGAGCCGGGAGCCACGGCGGACACCGCCCCGTCGTCGTTCACGGTGAGGACGGCCTCGTCGAGATCGTCCCAGTACACGGTGGGCGGTACCAGACCGTCGGTGGTCACCGTCACGTCGAGAACCGCGGACTCACCCACCTCCAGGTCGGAAGGGGGTGACGCGATGGCGACGGAGGTCACCAGGAGGTTCGCCAGCGGTCCCCGGCCCAGGACGAGATCCGGCACCACCGGTTCTCCCTCGTCCAGGGAGACGAGAATCCTGCCGCTGAACTCGACGGTCTCCGATCCGTCGGCGGCGACGTGGATGAGCTGAATCGTGACCCACATCTGGCCGTCCGCAGCCGACGGAACACTCAACTCGATCTCCCACTCCGTCGCCGCGGGGTCGACCTCGAAGGTGGCCTCGTCCAGCAGGGCGCCGTCGGAAAGACGGGTGGTGACGGCACGGATCCGGTTGATGGGCTGGGCCTCGGCCGAGAGCACGAGCCCTCCCGCCGGGATGACCACGGCAGCCACGGGTCGCGCCTCTCCCGCGGCGGTGGGCGAGTCGGAGACGACGCAACCGGCCAGGAGGACGAGACCGGCCAGCGCCGGAAGAACGGGGGTGGGGGGGCGACGCTGCATGGTCGTTCAGGGATCCGGGACGGTGTCCTGACGGGTGAGGGTCCATACGCCCATCAGGACCAGCGGGTACGCCACCAGCTGGCCGGCCATGAACCACAGGGGGTGCTCGAACGCCATCCAGTTGGCGACGCTGCCGAGCATGGCGAGACCGACGATGAGGCCCGACACCCACCGGGTACCCTGGGCGATCTTCCCTGCGACGAAGGCGCCGGCGAAGGCGCCGAGGAGTTCCGAGGCGAAGCCGATGGCCCAGGCTCCGGCGGGCATGGCGGCCATGTGCTCGCGGAACGCATCCGCCTGATCCGGATCGAAGGGATCGAGTCCTTCGGGAATGGGGTGCATGGAGGCCGCGAACTGCTGGAGGAGCATGACCACCACTCCCACCACCACCAGCCCCGCTACGATCGCTCCGATCTTGCGTAGCATCTCGACCTCCCGAAGGCGCGGGCGACGTCTTGTCGCCGCCGGTATCCACGACTAGGCTCCGTTATGGTCACGATAGTAATGCTCGCGGCTCTTCTCGGCTCCCCCGCGGGGCTCCCATCCGGCGTGGCCGCGTGTTCGGCCGCCCCCGGCCCCGAGTACTACGCCTTCGAGCTGTTCACCACCCGCAACGTCCCCGGTACGGGTCTGTCCGAGGCGCGGGCCGAACTCGAGCTGGCCAGCGACTCGCCCTTCTCCGTCGCCCTGGGTCCCGACGGGAGCTACGTCTACGACGTACGTATCTCCGTCGATCGGATGAAGGCGCCCCGGAGCGGACATCTCGTGGCGTGGGTGACCACCCCAGAGATCGACCGGGTGGAGCGGATCGGCACGCTGGACGGGAACATGCGGGTTTCCGGCACCGTCGGGTGGAACCAGTTCCTCGTGGTCATCACCTGGGAGGCGGAGGACGATCCCGACGCCGACATGTGGAGCGGTCCTGTGGCGTTCCGTGGGATGTCCCGGAGCGGCATGCTGCACACCATGGTCGGCCACGGCGCGCTGCAGCAGGAGAACTGCGCGGCGTACGGCTACGGGAACTAGGCCCGGATCTCGTCGAGGGTCACGGAGTCCTTCCCCGCCGCCTTGCTTTCGCGGAGGAGTTCCTGCGTCTGACTCAGCAGTTCCGTCACCGACGTGATGTGCGACTCCACGCCGGCCACGCCGATGCTCACCGTGACCGGGATCGGGCCCGCGTCAGCCTGGACCGAAAGCCGACGAACAGCGTGGCCGACGCGGGTCGCCACGGCTCCGGCCTGCTCGGCCGTGGCGCCGGGCAGGACCGCCATGAACTCGTCGCCCCCGACCCTGGCGGCAACGTCTCCCGGTCTCAGGGACGTCCGAAGGCACCGGGCCACCGCCTGGATCACTCGGTCACCGGCGGCGTGCCCGAACTGGTCGTTGACCTGCTTGAAGTCGTCGATGTCCACGAGGACGCACGACAACGATGTGCCGTCGAGAGAGCACCTGCGAGAGAAGCCCTTCAGCGCCATCTCGAGGCCTCGTCTGTTGGCCAGGTCGGTGAGCGGGTCGGTGCGGACGAGGTTCTCCAGGTTTCGCTGCGCGGCGACCAACTGCTCCTCGGTCTCGCGGCGGCCGATCTCCGTGGAAAGCCAGGAGCCCATGAGTCGCAGCGCGTCGAGATCGGCGGCCTCGAACGAGCGCTCCCTCGCCGCGGCGCTGGAGAAGTTCAGCGTGCCGTAGAGCTCCCCGTTCACATGGATCGGCAGACCGATGTATGCCTCGAGCTTGAAGATGCCGTACGCGGGGTGCGTTGCGAACTCCGACTCGGCGGCGCATTCGAAGCCCACCGGTCCGGTGGACCCGATGGTCACGGAGCAGTACGTGTTACCGAGCTCGAAGGTATCGCCGGGCCCCAGCGCCACACCCTCGGGGGCCACGGCCGCCACGACCTCGTAGGTGTCCTCGACGATGAGGGACACGATCCCGATGTCGAGCCCGAAGCGCTCGAGCCCCAGTCGAAGCAACCCTTCCATCTGTGCGGGCAACCCTTCGTCGTACCGCGACGCGATGTCGTAGAGGCGGTGGATGACGCACTCGCTAGGGGTGAGATCGCGGTCGGGAATGGTGAAGCCCACGGTCGGTTCCTGGTTGAGGGTTGCTCCCGGGGAGTATCGGCGCTTCTCGACCCGATCTTGAGCCCGAACAGCGACCGCCTTGCTCGCCTTCGCCTGCACCACGAGCTTCGGGGCGGCGGCCGCCGCGGGCGCGTCTCTGCCGGGGGCAACGGGCTCTGCGGCGGGGAGGTCCGCGGCTCGACCATGACACGCGACGGAGAGACGTGACGCGGTGAAGGAGCGGCGAAGCTGGGTAGGACTGGCCGTGCTCGCGGTACTCACGATGCCGGGAGCCGCGTCAGCCCAGCACGACATGCACGGGATGTACGGCATGCCGATGGACGGGGGCTGGAGGATGGTCCCCATGGACATGAACATGCCCATGCTTCCCGGCCTCGAGAACGCCGTGCCGGTGGTGGGGCCCTTCCTGCCCGGTATGGGCATGGATCCGGCCATGCTCCCCGAAGCTCGCCCCTCGGAGACGGTGGCCATGGCCGACGGCGACACCCTCGACGTCTCGGTGTCCATGGTCCGGCGCACCATCGCAGGCCACGAGATGGTGATGTTCGGCTACAACGAACAGTACCCGGGGCCCCTCCTCCAGGCCCCGAAGGACGCCACCATCGTCGTCCGTGTCACCAACCGGATCCAGATGCCCACCACCATCCATTGGCACGGCGTGCGTCTCGAGAACCGGTACGACGGTGTGCCCGGCGTGACCCAGGAGGTCATCGAGGAGGGGCAGAGCTTCACCTACGAGGTCCACGTTCCCGACGCCGGGATGTACTGGTACCACCCCCACGTACGGGAGGACGTCCAGCAGGACCTCGGGCTGTTCGGCAACCTCCTGGTGACCTCGCCCGACCCCGACTACTACGGGCCGGCGCACCGTGAAGAGGTCTTCGTCCTCGACGACATGCTCATGGACGACCAGGGCGCGCTGCCGTGGGGCGACCGCGCACCCACCCACGCTCTCATGGGGCGGTTCGGCAACGTCATGATGGTGAACGGCGAGACCGACTACCGGCTCACGGCGCAAAAGGGCGAGGTCGTGCGCTTCTACCTCACCAACGTGGCCAACTCTCGGACGTTCAACGTCACCTTCGGCGGAGCGAAGGTGAAGATCGTGGCATCGGACGTGAGCCGCTTCGAGCGTGAGCAGTGGGTGAACTCGGTGGTCATCGCACCCGCCGAGCGCTACGTGGTGGACGTGCGCTTCGACGAAGCCGGGGAGGTGGTCATCGCCAATACCATCCAGGCCATCAACCACTTCCGGGGCGAGTTCTACCCCCACGTGGACACCCTCTCCATCGTCTCGGTGAGCGACGATGCCGCCGAAGCGTCGGTATCCCGGGCCTTCGACACCCTCCGCCAACACGACGAGGTGGTCACCGACGTCGATGCCTTCCGGCCCTACTTCGGCCAGGCGCCGGACTACGAGTTGGAGGCCACGGTTCGGGTGCGGGACCTGCACCAGTCCATCGTCCTTTCCATGGAAGCGGACACGCTCTACGTGCCGCCCATGGAGTGGAATGACGCCATGCCCATGATGAACTGGCTCTCCACCGCCGAGCAGGTCACGTGGATCCTCAAGGATCGCGAAACCGGCGCGGAGAACGAGGAGATCCAGTGGAGCTTCGACGTCGGGGACGTGGTGAAGGTGCGCATCTTCAACACGCCCGACTCCTTCCATCCCATGAACCACCCCATCCACGTCCACGGTCAGCGCTTCCTGGTGCTGTCCATGGACGGCGTGGAGAGCCGCAACCTGGTGTGGAAGGACACCGCCATCGTTCCCGTGGGATCGGAGATGGACATCCTCATCGAGATGTCGAACCCGGGTGAGTGGATGATCCACTGTCACATCGCCGAGCACCTCCACGCCGGCATGATGTTCTCCTTCACGGTGGGTGAGGCCCGGCCGTGACGGGACGACCCTCCGAGAAAGGATGCCCGGCGTGAACCCCGTGGCACGGACGCTCCTCCTCACGCTCTTCGCCCTCGTCCTGGCTGGCCTGGTCATCGTGGGCGTCCAGCGGATCGTCGAACGGCAGCAGACGGTGGAGGAGATCAACCGGCTCCGGGAGGATCTGTACCGGAGCCGCCTCACCGCCGACCGCTGTCGGGGAGCCCTCCAGACCAGCGAAGCGGCCCTGCGCACCCTCCGCGGGACCATCGACTCGCTACGGTCGGAAGTGGGCGACTACGAGACGGCGTCCGGGCAGGTGCCCCAGGCGCTGTACGACGAGTACCTGGGCGTGTTCGACGAGTACAACGACTCGGTGCAGGTGTGGGAAGGCCGGGAACGCCGGCTGCGGTCGGCTGAGGCTTCGTGCCGGGCCACCATCGAGCGCCACAACGCACTCAGCGACACCCTTCAGACCCTCCTCGACGCCGCCGGTATCGAGACCAGCTGACCGACGCGGCCGGCACCGAGACACACTGATCGACGCAGCCAGCACGGAGACCCGCTGATTCACGCCTGAGCGTCCGGCGCCGAGGGCCGGAGTTCCGACCCTCGGCACGAAACACCGCGGTCAATTCTCCGGGGCGGTCTCCGTCCGCTCGATGGTGAAGCGCTGGGTGTACTCCTCGCCGTCCACCCGGAGCACCACCGTGTACACGCCGGGCTCCGCCAACGCGCCCGGCTCGGACCGGCTCGGGAAGAGGCTGCCACCTCCGAAGAAGAAGCGGCGCCGACCCTGGTCGCCGGTCACCGCCCGGCGGATCCGGTTCTGCAGCGAGCCTCCACCACCTCGGCCGAAGCCTCCGCCCCCGCCCTGGATGGCAGGTCCTTCAGCGGGACGTTCGATGAAGTTGCCGTCGGAGTCGTAGGGCAGACCCGCCCCGCCCCCTCCGCCGCCGAACCCGAAGCCACCGCCTCCACCTTCGCGGAGGGATTCGACTGCTTCCTCCACCTCCTCCTCGTCTTCGCCGGCCGCGATCATCGAGTCGGCCACCTCCTCGAGGCGACGCTCGATCTTGATGCTGTCGCGCACCTCCGAGGGGGACCGGGGAAGCTCGATGCGCTCGCCCCTCATGTTCCAGGTGGCGGAGTGCATGCCCGGCCTGTCGGACCCGTCGCTGGTCCACATCTCCTCACCGTCGGCGTCGAGAACGACGATCTCCGCCCGCTCCTCGAGGTCGGACCCGAGCCAGTACGTGAAGGTGGCGCCGTAGGGCGGGCTGTCGGCGAGAAAGTAGTGCTGCGCCGTGAACTCTCCGCCCCTGGGAGACGTCCCGTAGTGGAAGGCGGGAGCCGGCTCGAAGAGATGCACGTCGGAGTCGGCCACGACACGGGGCAGTTGCTGGAGCGGCTTGATGTCGGCGACCCAGATGGATCGGCCGTGGGTCCCCGCAATGATCTCGCCGTCCCTCGGGTGGATCTGCAGATCGTGGACGGGCACCGTCGGGAGTCCCGTCATGAACCGCTTCCACGAACCACCCCGGTCCACCGAGACGTAGGCCGCAACGTCCGTCCCCACGAAGAGGAGATCGGGATTCACGTGATCCTCCCGCACGACGTGGACGAAGTCGGGCTTGCCCGTGGGCAGGTCACTGGCGATGGAGCGGAAGCTCCGCCCCCGATCCTCGCTCACGAGAACGTACGGCGTGAAATCGCCCCGCCGGTGGTTGTCATAGGTGACGTAGACGCGATCGCGCACGTGCTTCGAGGGTTCGATGCGGCTCACGTACGTCCCATCGGGTACCAGCCCTTCGGTGGCTTCGGTGAGGTCCACCCACTCTCCACCCGCGTCCGGCGAGACCCACAGGTTGCCGTCGTCGGTCCCGGCGTACAGCAGGCCCTCGTCCATGGGACATTCGGCCAGCGACGTGATGGTGGCGAAGACCTCGGCGCCCGTCACGTCCGGCGTGATGCCGCCCGTCGTCTCGGAGCTGATGGCGATCTTCTCGGGATCCGCCCGGGTGAGGTCCGGCGAGATGGGGTACATGTCGTCCCCCCGCCAGTCGGACTTCAGTACCCGGTTCGCCGCCGCATACACCACGTCCGGGTCGTGGGGCGACAGGAAGAAGGGCGTGTTCCAGTTGTACCGGAGCTGTAGCGCCAATGAATCGGCCGTCGCCTGCGCCTGCAGGTCCTCGATTCGGCTCCGGTGCTGTTCCGGCATGGGCTCGCCGGCATCGGGCCACAACACCGCGATGGAGTCCTGGTACTCGCGATACGACTCCCGCCAATCGGGTCGATCGAAGGAATCACGCTCGCCGGTCTTCAGGTTCGATCGTCCCATGTTGCCGCCTTGGGACTCCGAGTAGACCAGCTCGGGGTACCGGGGGTCCTGCTGCGACACGAAGCCGTCGCCTCCGCTCACGCGGAACCAGTCGTGGTTGGTGATGTCCCCGCTCGCCTTCCGGCTGGGTCCGCACCACGTGTAGTTGTCCTGGAGTCCGCCGCACACGGTGTACGGCACCTCCATCCCGTAGCTGATGTTGTAGAACTGCCCAAGCGGGATGACGTTGGGGAACCAGTAGTTCCCGCCCCGGTCGAAGCTCACGACGATCCCACCGTCGTTGCCCAGGACGATGCGCTCGGGGTCGTTGGGGTCCACCCAGATGGCGTGGAAGTCCACGTGCACCGCCTGCGCCATGTTGCGGGTGGTCCGGCCGCCGTCTTCGGAGAAACGGAGCGAAGAGAAGTAAACCCGATCGGGGTCGGCGGGGTCGACCACCACCTCGGAGTAGTAGAAGGGCCGAGTGTTGAAGTCGTTGACGCGCTCCCACGTCTCGCCGGCGTCGTCGGACCGGTACAGACCGTTGAGGTTGTCTTCCTCGGAGTCCTCCGGCGCCGCCGCCTCCACCATGAGGTACATGACCCTCGGATAGCTGGGCGCGAAGGCCACGTTCATCTTGCCCAGCATGGTCTCGGGGAGACCGCCGCCTTCGACCTTCTCCCAGCTGTCCCCACCGTCGGTGCTTTTCCATAGCGCGCTGCCCGGCCCGCCGCTGTCCAGATAGTACGGCCCGCGCTGCCGCTCCCAGCTCGTGGCGAAGAGGATGTCGGGATTCCGGGGATGGAACTTCACGTCCACGAAGCCGGCCCGGTCGCTGACGAAGTTCACCAGCTCCCACGTGTCCCCGCCATCGGAGGTGCGGTACAGCCCCCGCTCCGGGTTCGTCCGCCAGAGTGCGCCCAACGCTGCCACGAACACGACATCGGGATCGTTCGGATGAACCTGGATACGTCCGATGTGCTCCGTGGCCTCCAGGCCCTTGAGCTCCCACGTCAGGCCGCCGTCCACCGACTTGTAGATGCCGCCTCCGGGCGAGATGGAGTTGCGGGAGTCCTCCTCGCCCGTCCCCGCCCAGATCTGATCCGGGTCACTGGGCGCGATGGCGATATCACCCAGGGAAACCACGCGCTCGTTCTGGAAGAGCGGACGGTAGGTTACGCCGTTGTTCGTGGTCTTCCAGATGCCACCGGCCGCCGCGGCCACATAGAACGTCTTCGAGGGGCTGGGGAGTCCTTCGACGTCGGTGATGCGCCCCGACATGTTCGCGGGACCGATGGAGCGCCACTCCAGGGCGTCGATCCACTGATCGACCAACGCCTCGTCCTGAGCGACTCCCGGGGCCGGAGACACGAGGAGGAGGGCCACTACGGCAAAAAGGGTGCTGCGAGCGATGGAAGGCATCGGAGATCCAGAGGTTCAGGACTGTTGCGGCGGGGCAGGCCTTATGGTCTGGGCAGGATGCGGATCGCGCCAGGGGGCACGGGCAAATGAAAACCGGTCCCCGAGGCGCTGAGCCCCGGGAACCGGTTTCGATGCTCGACCCGCAGAGCGGGTCAGGCGAGACGAATCCTTACATCTCGGGCAGGATGACCTGATCGATGACGTGAATGATTCCGTTGGTCGCCTGGATGTCGGTGGCGACGACGTTCGCCTCGTCGACCTTCACCGAACCGTTCTCCACCATGATGGAGACGTTCTGACCGGCGGCGGTCTCGGCCGTGCTCAGGTTCACGACCTGGCTGGCAGCGACCTTACCGGGGACGACGTGGTAGAGGAGGACCTTCTGCAGGGCTTCCTTGTCCTCGAGGAGGGCCTGGAGCTGCTCCTGGGGAATCTTCGCGAACGCCTCGTCGGTGGGCGCGAACACCGTGAAGGGACCGTCACTCTTCAGCGTGGCGACCAGATCGGCAGCCGTGGCAGCGGCGAGGAGAGTCTCGAATCCGCCGGCAGCCTGGGCGACGGCGACGATGTCACCGTCCTGTGCCTGCGCGTCGGAAGGGGCCACGAAGGCCAGGGGTGCTGCTGCGAGGGCGAGGATGAGAATCTTCTTGAACATCGTCATGAGCTCCAGTCGGAGGCGATTGTTTATGTTGTGTCCAGCATATTCGTGCACTGCACGCCGACTGTCAAGGGTATGTATAGAAAAGTAGTTTGACACACCCTCTACACGCGTGTATACTGTTCGCCATGTCCGATGCTACCGAAGCACGCCATCCCATTCGAGTCGTTTCTCAGCGAACCGGTCTCTCCGCGCCCGTTCTCCGCGCGTGGGAACGTCGGTACGGCGCCGTCGAACCGTCCCGAAGCGATGGAGGCCAGCGCCTCTACTCCGACGCCGACGTTCGGCGTCTTCAGCTCCTCGCCACGGCAGTGGACGGTGGACGAACCATCGGATTGATCGCCGAATTGAGCGCCGATGAACTCCAGGAGCTCATCGACGAAGACCGGGTGACGCCGGTCCAGGTTCAAGGAGATGCCATCGCTCCGGACGTCGACCGGGTGGAGGCCGCCTTGGATCTGGTCGAGTCCATGCGCACGGAGGAGCTCGAGCAGTTCCTGATGAGATCGGCGGTGGAGCTCAGACCTCACGAATTGGTCGAGGGCCTCATGGTCCCCCTCCTCCAGGAGGTGGGTCGTGCCTGGCAGTCAGGGAAGATGCGGCCGAGCACCGAGCACATCGCTTCGGTGGCCATTCGAAGATTCCTCGAGTGGGTGTCCACCACCAACCAGCCCAATCCCGACGCTCCTTTGGCACTGACGGGCACGCCCGCCGGGCAGCGCCACGAGTTCGGCGCCCTCCTCGCCGGTGTCATCGCTGCGTACGAGGGATGGCGGGTCCGCTTCCTCGGCCCCGACCTGCCTGCCGATGACATCGCCCGCGCAGCGCGCAAGCTGGGCGCCAAAATGGTGGCCCTTTCGGCCGTCCACCCGCGCCTCGATGGCCGGGGTGTCCAGGAGGTCCTGGAGGTCCGGAGCGCCCTGCCCCGGTCCATCGACGTGGTCATCGGTGGCGCCGGTGCGGCTCCCCACGACGAGGAGTGGCAGAAGGCCGGCATTCTCCACCCGGGATCGCTGTCCAGCTTCCGCCAGCTCTTGCACGGACGGGACGCCTGAACGGACCCCGTCGGTGAGGCGGTGGCTCCGTAAGGTCCGGGGCGCACTGGGCATCGCGTTCGCCTGGGCGGCCTCGTGGGCCGTCGCCGAGGTCGCCATCGTCAGCGGCCTGGTGCTCGTCTTCGGTGGACCGCTCTCCGCCGGCATGATCGCGGCGCTGGCCCTCTCCGGCGCCATCGTGGGCTTCCTGGGGGGCCTCGGCTTCTCCGCCGTCTTCGGAGCGCTGAATCGCCGGCGCACGCTGGATGAGATAAGGGTGGGGTCGACCGCCCTCCTGGGCGCGGCGGCGGGGGGAATCGTGCCTGCGCTCCTCAGCCTCTCCACTATCCCCGCAGGGCTTCCGTCGGGCGTCGCCTACGTGATGGTGAACCTCGCCATCGGGGCGATCATGGGTACGGCGACCGCCGTCGGCCTCGTGCGCATCGCCCGATGGGGCGGACCGGAACTCGCAGCTGGCGGGGGGCCGGATTCGGCTCTTCCGCCGGAATCCTCAGATGAGGGAGGCCGGGCTGCCGGAGGGTGACCCGATGGCCTTGACGTCGTCGGTGGTGAGGATGCGCTCCACCAGGCCCGCGGTCTTCGCCGGCAGAATGCGCTCCGACGGACGGGACCGGAGGCGGATGGGCAGCCGCCGAAGGTGGGCTTCGAGGAGTCGCCGGGGCGTCAGCTCCTCGTCGATGATGGCGGCCAGCTCCTCTTCCTGCCTCCAAAGGAAGGCGAGCGCCCGGGCCTCCATCTCCAGGAGGCGCCGCTCCACCGACTCATTCAGAGCGATCTCGAGTCCGATGGTTCCGGTGGCGCCCATCTTCCAGAGCGTCTGGCGCTGTTCGGTGACCTGGGCGGCGAAGGCGCCCGTCGATCCTGCGTCTTCGATGGCTCGCGCGGCTTCGGTGATCCGACGCTCGCTGGCGCCCCCGATGTTCTGGTAGGCGAGAAGACGGCGGAGGACGTTCTCGGCCACGTCGCCGTGGAGCTCGTAGACCTTCTCCGGCGTCCACGGGTCACAGCGCTGACACGGAACACCCAGGCCGATGCGGCCGTCGGTTCCGCGAAGAGGGTAGACCCACCAGCCGAGGTCGTAGCGGAGGGCGCGGAGCGTGCTGTTGCAATACGGGCACGTCTCACGACCGTGCCACGCCGCCCATCCGAACCGCCGCCACCGCAGGACGTCGGCGACGGGTGTGTCCTCCCAATCGATGGCCACGTCGCCGTCGGAGAAGCCGATGGCGTCCCCGATGAATTGCAGGGCGCCGAACGTGTAGGCGGTGACCTTGGACCGTCGGCTCTCGTACGACGCCTTCCGCTTGCGCAACTCCCGGCCGTAGCGCCACCATGCCTGCTCTACCAGGCTGGCATCGCCCACCCGGATCAGGGTCATGGATCCGGTGCGGAAGAGCGCCACGTTCGCGGTGCTCACCAGCGGTCGCGCGTGGTCGTGGCAGAGCCGCTCCAATTCGTAGAGGGCGGCTTCCCGCTCTTCGATGGGAGCGAGGTTCCAGCGGTGGCAGCTGTCGCACACTGCCCAGAGCCGACCCCGCACGGGGTCGAAGGCGATCTTCCGGCCCCGCGGCATCCGCAGGAGCTCGCGGTTTTCGGGGAAGGGGGCGTGACAAAACAGACACCGCGGGAACAGCCCGATGGTGCTGATGGCATTCGTCGTCGTCATCTTCGCCCCCGAAGCGCTCGTTCGAGGCGGGCCCCTGCCCGCTTGCGCTTCCTACCCAAGATTATCAGAACCAGACGGCGCGCGCCAAGTTCCCGCGCCGCAGGCGGCCGGAACGAACCCCGGCGCGGACCCTGGAACGAGGTGGACGGTGGAAGGAACGTTGTCACGACAGGTTGCCCTGGTCACGGGCGGAAGCCGCGGCATCGGCGCTGCCACGGCCCGGGCGTTGGCGGAGGCCGGCGCCTCGGTCATCGTCACCCATCGGGACAGCGAGGACGGTGCGCGCTCAGTGGTCGAAGCGCTTCCCGGCGAGGGCCATCGGTACCGGCAGGCTTCGGCCACGGACTCGTACGCCCTGGAGGACCTCGCCGCGGACGTGGCCCGAACCGAGGGGCGGCTCGACGTCCTGGTGAACAACGCCGCCACCACCCGCGTCATTCCCCATGACGACCTGCGGGCCCTGGACGACGGTTTCTTCGACCGCGTCATGGAGACGAACGTCCGCGGAGCGTTCGCCACCATACGGGCCTTCAAGGACCTCCTCGCCGAGGGCGACGGCGGCGTGGTGGTGAACATCTCGTCGCTGGCCTCGCGCATGGGCAACGGAAGCAACGTGGCGTACTGCGCGTCGAAGGCGGCCCTGGACAACATGACCCTCTCCCTCGCACGGGCCCTGGCCCCCAAGATCCGCGTGCTGTCGGTGGCTCCCGGGCTGGTGGACACCGAACTGAGCCGGTCGTGGGACCCCGAGCGGAAGCGGGACATGCTGGAGCGCACGCCCCTGGGCCGCCTCGCTACCGTTGACGACGTGGCTTCGGCGGTCATGGCCGCCGTGGTGTCCCTCCCCTCCACCACCGGGGTTTCCATTCCCGTGGACGGAGGACGCCCCCTGGGCGGCTGATGTCCATCTCCCACCCATGAGCAGAATGAACAGACGCGACTTCACCCGACTCGGAGGCCTCGGCGCTCTCGGCCTGTGGTTCGGACCCGGCCAGAGCGACCCCCGTGGATCTGGCCTGGACGGTGCCCGCACCTCCAGCGTGGCACCACCCGGCGGACGGGCCGTGACTCAAGTCCTCGAGGTGGACGGACCACGCCTGGAAGATCGGATGCGGCGCCTCGCCACCTTCGGCGCCAACGACGCCGGGGGGATCGACCGGGTGGCCTTCAGCGATGCCAACGTGGAGGCCCTCGAGTGGGTCGAAAGCCTTCTCGCCGACGCGGACTTCTCGGTGGAGCGCGACATGTTGGGCGAGCTCGTGCGAAGAAACGCGGGGTCGCTGGCCGGGCTGCCGTCTATGGAATTGGTCTAGCCCGTGATCTCGG
>CALJKZ010000499.1 GCA_937983085.1 uncultured Gemmatimonadales bacterium | reverse complement strand
CGTTGCCGCTAACGTCCAGGCTCAAGTCCGATTCTCCCTCGGCTTCATCACCGCACAGTTCCGGCCTGACACCGTGGTTCGGCTGGACAGACTCGCTGGGCTCCTCTCGCCGCTGGATGAAGGTGGTGGTGACATTCGATGGCGAATGCTGCCACGAACTCCGGGGGACGTGGTACTCGAGACCCGGACGGCGGACGTATTCGTCACGGCGTCGGCCGACACGACGCAGGCGAGCTTGGGAGACACCGTCGAAGTGCGTGTCGTGGCGGGCAACAACGGTCCCCTCACAGCTGGCGGAGCCCGGGTACTCGACACGATTCCGTCGGGTCTGGCCTTCGTCTCGGCGACTGCGACGATCGGCTCGTACGACTCCGGGACCGGGATCTGGGACCTGGGCGACATTGTCCCGGGCGCCTCCGACACGCTCTGGATCAGGATGGAGGTGACCGACGGAACGCCGCGGAACGTGGTCAACACCGCCGCGTCTCTCGGCTTGATCCTCGAAGTGGATCCGACACCGGGGAACAACTCGGCGACGGTTGTCATCGCGATTCTCTGAGGCCGCTCCCTTCACTGTCTTAACGCTACCGTTGATCTGCAGGCACCCCTTGATTGAACTTCGTAGTGACGTCCCGGGTGGCCTCGGCGCTCTGCCGGCACACTGACCTCATCGCCCCCTCGCATGGCCAAGCCTACATACATCCTCGGTATCTCCGCCTACTACCACGACAGCGCCGCCGCGCTGCTTCGGGACGGCGAGATCGTAGCTGCCGCTCAGGAGGAGCGATTCACCCGCAAGAAAGGTGACGCTTCCTTTCCACGGCAGGCGGTGGATTTCTGTCTCACCCGGGCTGGAATCACCGTCGACCAAGTCGATTACGTCGGCTTCTACGACAAGCCGCTGTTGAAGTTCGAGCGCATTCTCGAGACCTATCTGTCCATCGCACCGGGTGGCTTTGGTTCCTTCCTCAAGGCCGGCCCTCTCTGGATCAAGGAGAAGCTCTTCCAGAAGGACGACATCGCGCGCGAGCTGGACTACGGCGGAGACATCTTCTTCGCCGAGCACCACGAGTCCCATGCGGCGAGCGCCTTCATCCCCTCTCCCTTCGAGGAGGCTGCCATCCTGACCATGGACGGCGTGGGAGAGTGGGCGACGGCTTCCATCGGGGTCGGCAAAGGCAATGACCTGGAGCTCGTAAGGGAGCTCCACTGGCCGGATTCTCTCGGCCTCCTCTACTCCGCGTTCACCTACTACACCGGCTTCAAGGTCAACTCCGGAGAATACAAGGTGATGGGGCTCGCGCCCTACGGGGAGCCGAAGTACCTGGACCTCATCTTCGATGAGCTCCTCGAGCTGAAGGAGGACGGCTCCTTCGTATTGAACCAGAAGTACTTCAACTATCTCGGCGGCCTCACGATGACCAACGCGGCCTTCGACGAGCTCTTCGGGGGCCCCCGTCGGAAGCCGGAGACACGCATCTCACAGCGTGAGATGGACCTGGCCCGCTCGGTGCAGGAGGCGTGTGAGGAGATCGTCCTGCGAATGGCTCGCACCGCGCACCGGGAGACGGGATCGAAGAATCTCGTGCTCGCCGGTGGCGTGGCGCTCAATTGCGTGGCCAACGGACGCATCCAGCGAGAAGGCCCATACGACAACCTCTGGATTCAGCCTGCCGCGGGAGATGCCGGGGGAGCTCTCGGAGTCGCCCAGCTCATCTGGCATCGTGAACTCGGCAAGCCGAGGGAGTTGAATGGCCGCCGGGACGGGATGGGGGGAGCCTATCTGGGTCCCTCGTTCACCGCCGACGAGATCGAGGCGACTCTGGAGCGCTACGGCGCCAAATACCGGCGTCTGGAGCGCGACGAGCTCATCGATCGCGCTGCACGGGCCATCGCCGACGGCAATGTGCTGGGATGGTTCAATGGACGCATGGAGTTCGGTCCGCGGGCCCTGGGATCGCGCAGCATCCTCGGCGACCCGCGAAGCCCCGAGATGCAGAAGAAGATGAACCTGAAGATCAAGTTCAGGGAGAGTTTTCGCCCCTTCGCCCCCAGCGTTCTCGAGCACCGAGCCTCCGACTACTTCGAACTCGACGCCGAGTCCCCCTACATGCTGCTGGTGAGTCCCGTGCGAGAGGATCGTCGGGTCGCCATGACCGAAGAGCAGAAGGGCCTGTTCGGGATCGAGAAACTCAACGTACCGCGCTCGGACGTCCCTGCGATCACCCACGTGGACTACTCGGCAAGGGTACAGACAGTCAGCCGGGAGCGGAGCCCCGACTACTTCGACCTCATATCGAAGTTCGAGGAGCACTCCGGCTGTCCCTTGGTGGTGAACACCTCGTTCAACGTTCGAGGGGAGCCCATCGTGTGCACTCCCGAGGATGCATACGTGTGTTTCATGAGGACCGATATGGATTTCCTCGTACTGGACTCCTTCTTCCTGGAGAAGACGGAGCAACCCGAGTTGGAGGAGGAGGGTGACTGGCGTGATGAATTTGAACTCGACTGAGTTCACGGCGTCCGATGGGCGCAAGTTCGCGTTTCCTGTCGGAGTCGCGTTCCTGGTATTGGCCGGACTGCTGTTCTGGCGGGAGAAGGAGACGCTGTTCCGCATCTCGGCGGGACTGGGGAGCCTTCTACTCGTTGCCGGCGTCGTCTTGCCCGGAAAGCTCGGACCCGTGTACCGGGCCTGGATGCGGATGGCTCTGGCGATCTCGAAAGTCACGACGCCCATCTTCATGGGCGTCGTGTACGTCGTGGTGTTGACGCCGACGGGCTTGCTCATGCGTTTGTTTGGCAAGAAGCCGATTCGCCACGAGCCGCGAAACGGGAGCTTCTGGCAGTCGACCGAAGGTCAGCCGAGGGGAGACCTGAGGAGACAGTTCTAGTTCTCTGACGCCTGGAATGATGATATGAGCTTGTTGAAAGAGTTGTGGGCCTTCATGAAGGTCAGGAAGAAGTGGTGGCTTCTACCGATCATCGTGGTGTTGATGGCGGTTGGTGCCCTTCTCGTCTTCGCCCAGGGGTCTGCTCTAGCGCCCTTCATCTACACGATCTTCTAGAGCCGGGGCCGGCGGTGCGGTATCGGGTGGGTCGGAGCGTCGGGGCTCGTGTTCCACAGGAAGTCGACGCCGCGGGCGGATCTACGGAATGAACGATTCGGAGACCCCGGAGGCCCCTGAGACCGCGCGGGATGAGGCGGGCAACGGGGATGAACGAGCCGAGACCGACTCGCCTTCGGGGTGGGGCGGCCGCGTGAAGCGTGTCGCGGCGAACCTTGCCCTCATGGCATTCTCGTTCGCCATCGCGCTGGCAGCGGGTGAGGTGGCTGTACGTCTGGTCGCCCCCCAGCAACTCATCGTGCTCAGGCCCGAGTTGTGGGCTTCGGCAGACAGCGTGGGCTGGAGGAATGCGGCACTCCTCGACACGGAGGTCAACACGGGGGAGCGTGCGGTTCGCTACGTGACCGATCGCGAGGGCTTCCGAGTGGCACCGGAAGGTCGACGGGTGCGGGGCGACAGCACTCTGCTCATCGGTGATTCGTTCATGGCGGCGCAGCAGGTCGAGCACGGAGAGCGCTTGGCGGGGCTCCTGGAGGGGTACCTTTCCGGGCCTGGTGGAGAGCGAGTGGCGGTCCGGAATACCGGCGTGTCGTCGTGGGACCCGTGGCAGTACCGAATCTTCGGGACAAGCCGAGTGAGCCAGAACCGATACGATCTCATGCTCGTAGCCGTGTTCGTCGGCAACGACGTCGTGCGACGCCGGGTCGACTACATCGCGCCGAGGCAACTCGCACGGCCGCCGCGTTTCCGAATTCAGTTCACCCTCGACCCCGGTGCGTGGATACGCGGTGTGGCTGCCCCGCTTAACGGCTTTCTCGACAGCCGATCGCACCTCTTCGTCTTCGTGAAGAATCGAACCGAGCTGGTTCGTATCCGCCTGGGCTTGTCGCCGTCGTACATCCCCAACGGACTGCTCCGTGATCGCGCTGAGGGTGAAGAGTGGGAGGTGACCGCGGGCATCCTCGCCGATCTGGAGGCTGCGGCCTCCGAGGGGAATACGGAGGCGCTGTTCGTCTTGATTCCTGCGCAATATCAGGTCGACCGCGCCTTGTTCACGGCTCACGCTGCTGCCTTCGGTGTCGACACCGCGACGGTCGATCTGGATCAACCCAACCGGATCTTGATGGACGAGCTCTCGTCACGGGGGCTCGATGTCATTGACGCTCTGCCCGCTTTCCGGCGTGCCCACGAGGGCGGGGCGAGCTTGTATGGGTCAGTGGACCCACACTTTTCGCCCGCAGGACACCGCGCGCTCTACGAACTCCTGGAGGACCCTATCCGGGAGCGCCTTACCTGGGGGGCGGAAGAGGGCCGCTGACGCGTGGCGGCTAGGCTTCGTCGACTTCGGCTCTGCCTCCGAGGCGCCTGTCCATGTGCTCGGCGACCCGGAGCGCCTGGGCCATTACCGTGAGGGACGTGTTCAGTGCGCCCGCGGAAGGCAGGAAACAGCTGTCCACGACGTAGAGGTTCTCGATGTCGTGCGTCCGGCACCATGGGTCCAGCACGGACGTCTGGGGGTCGCTGCCGAATCGCAGGGTGCCCACCGGATGCCAGGGCAGCCCGGCACCTTGGTAGCGAGGGCTGATGGTGGCGGGAAAGCCCGCGCGCCTGAAGTGGCGTAGGAAGGTCCTCCGGAGCGCGTGATAGCCGGCGACGTTGTTCGCGCGGAAGTCGACATGGATCATCCCATCGGCGTCGACGTGGACGCGGTTCTCCGGGTCGGGCCAAACCTCGCTCATGCCGAAGCAGGTGATGCTTCGGTCATTGATTGTCTTCGCGAACGGGGCCATCCATCGCGGAACCTGCATCCAGACAGGCATCCGGCCGGCCGCCTGCAGCGTACCGAGTGGAAAGCCATGCTGGTCGGCCCCCAGATAGTAGTCGTTCACCGCGAACGTCTTCTGGTGAAGAGGGGGCAAGGGCTTGATTCGCGGAAGAAAGAACCACGAGGCGTTGTGTCCGCACAGGTTCCTCCCGACTTGGCCCGAACTGTTGGCCAGGCCCTCGGGATGCGCGGAATTGGCCGACCGTAACAGGATGGCCGGAGAGCGGACCACGTCGCAGGCGAGTACATAGAGGTCGGCGCTTACGCCCTTCACCTCCCCCTGGTGTACGACCTTCCGATCAACGACCCGTTCGCCTCCCGAGTTGGTCACCACTCGCTCGCATCTGGCTTCTGTCGCCAATGTGAGATTCCGGGAGGCCAGTGCGGGCCGCACGCAGGCGACCTCGGAGTCGAGCTTTCCACCCGACGGGCACGCATATGCGTCGCAGGTCGTGCAGAAGTGGCAGTCGCCCCCGTCGCGGACATCGATGGCTTTCGGAATACTGCTGACGTTGAGTCCCTGGCGTTGAAGGCCCCTCAGGAGGGGCTCCACCGCCGGTTCGTGGTCTACCGGTGGGTACGGGAACGGTCCTGACCGAGGGGGCTCGGTCGGGTACTCTTAGGCGGATCCGTCTAC
>CALJKZ010000498.1 GCA_937983085.1 uncultured Gemmatimonadales bacterium | reverse complement strand
TGGACAACCTCCTGGCGCTCGAGTATCCGGAGGACAAGCTCCAGATCATCATCGTGTCCGAAGGCTCCACCGACGGCACGGTGTCCCTGGCCCAAAGCCGGGCCGACTCCGACGCGCGACTCGAGGTCCTGGAGTTGGCGGGACGTGGCGGAAAGGGTAAGGCACTCCAGCGTGGTGTGGCCGAAGCTCGCCACCCCATCGTCGTGTTCACCGACGCGGGAATCATCTTGGAGCCCGGTAGCCTCCGGCCACTCGTCCGGCCCTTCTCCGACCCCAGCGTGGGATGTGTGAGCGGCGAGGACATCATCGAGGCTCTCGGCGGAGAGGGCCTGTACGGGCGTTATGAGCTCTTCCTACGACGACAGGAGTCTCGAGTACACTCGATCGTCGGCGCGAGCGGCTCCTACTACGCCCAGAGGCGCGAGCTGTGTCCAGAGTTCGTACCCGGGATCGCGCCTGATCTCCTCTCGGTGCTTCACACGGTCGATCTCGGATTCAGAGCCCTGAGTGAGCCGGGGGCCCGCGGTTCCATGCACGCCGTCGCGCGACGAAGCGACGAGTTCAAGAGGAAGGTGCGCACCCTGGTGCGAGGGATGGCAGGGGTCTGGAGCTACCGACGCCTTCTCAACCCATTCTCGTCGGGTCGCTTCGCCCTGCTCCTCTTCTCGCACAAGGTACTGCGTTGGTCCGTCCCCTTCTTTCTCATCGGTGTCGCAATCAGCAATCTCGCTCTCGCGGGACAGGTGCCGTATTCATGGTTGTTGTGGCCCCACGCGGCGATCTACGCCATGGCCGTGGTATCCATGGCCTCCCTACCCGTCCTCGGATCCACCCTTCCCGCTCGCGCCGCCGCATATTTCGTCATGGTCAACGTTTCCATCCTCGCGGCGTGGTGGAAGTTCGTGTCCGGTGATCGGCCCGAGATCTGGACCCCCTCCAAGAGATAGCTAGCGATTCATGACGAGCCTTAAGCACGATCATCGAGTGCGGGTCATCCAGGTCACTCACGACCTCGGGGTCGGTGGGCTGCCGCGGGTGGTGGAAACTCTCTCCACCCATCTGGACCCCGACCGTTACGAGGTCGAGGTGTTCTGTCTCCGGGAAGGCGGGCCCCTCAAGGAGAGGCTGGCCCAGCGCGGCATCGAAACGTACGTCATGGACCGTCCCCCGACCCGGCTCCGGGCCGACTATTTCACTGCGGGACGGGTAAGGGCCCATATGGCGGCCCGGAGACCCGCCATCGTGCACACGCACAACACCGAACCGTTCCTCGAGGGGGGATTGGGCGCCAAGATGGCGGGTGTTCCCATCCTGGTGCATACCGATCACGCGCGGGACTTCCCGGACAAGTGGCGGTACATGTTCTTGGAGCGGCTCATGTCCTTCTTCGCAGACGCTGTCGTCGCGGTGTCGGACGACGGTCTGGAGAATCTTCATCGCTACGTGAAGATTCCGCGGTCCAAGCTGTCCACCATCCTGAACGGCGTGGACGGAGGCGAGTTGTCGGACGAACGCGATGTCGGAGGCTGGCGCCAACGCCTCGGGATCGAGTCCGACGCACCGGTCATCGGCCTCGGCGCACGCTTCTCTGACCAGAAGGGCATCACGTACCTCCTCGACGCCATGCCCTCCGTCCTCGAGGAGTACCCGAACACACATCTCGTCCTTGCGGGATACGGCGAGCTCGAGGGGGCACTGAAGAGACAATCTTCGCAACTCGGGCTCGACGAACGGGTTCACTTCCCGGGCAAGGTCGATTCCATGTCCGAACTTCTCACGGCGTTCGACATCTTCGCGTTGCCCTCCATTTGGGAAGGGCTCCCAATGGCGATCCTCGAATCCATGGCAGCCAGAGTACCCATCGTAGCCACCGAAGTAGGGGGCGTAGGAGCGGCCCTCACGGACGGCGAGTCGGGCATCTTGGTGCCACCGGCCGACCCTGCGGCCTTCGCCGACGGGCTCAAGAGGGCCTTGGCCTCGCGGGAGTTGAGGGCCGGCCTGGCCGCCGAGGCCCGCCGCACCTTCGACGAACGGTTCAGCGCGGACGCCATGGCCCGTGGCTATGCCGAGCTCTACGAATCGCTCCTCGAGAAGCGCGGACTGGAGTCTGCGGCCGGCGCGTGGCAGGCAGTCACGACCTGAGACGGAAGAAGCACCAGCGCCGCCTTGCCGTCGCACTAGCGATCTGGGGCGCTCTCGTTGTCGGAACAACGCTAGCGCCCGTAGACGGTGGCAGCACCACGGCGTCCGCCTGTCTTTTCTGCGGCGCTCGTGGCCTTGCCGACGCAGCACTGAACGTCGTGATGTTCGCTCCCTTCGGCCTCTGGCTGGGAGTTCGTTTCGGGATCGGACCCCTCGCGGCCGTTCTTGCAGGAGCGCTGGTATCGGCCGGCATCGAGGCGACCCAGATCGCGGTTCCCGGGCGCAGCGCGACACTCGGAGACATCGTGTGGAACGCGGTCGGCGCCCTCCTGGGGGTCGCCCTACTCGGACTCCTACGACGCACGACGATGCCGGAGTCGACCAACCACGCCGTCGGGGCTGCCGCCGCGTTCACCGCGTGGGTGCTGTTTGCTGGAGCCCTGACGATACCCCAGGGCACGGACAGCCAGTACTTCGGGATGTGGACGCCGGCGCTCGACTACATGCCGCAGTATCAGGGCTCCGTCCGATCCGCCGAACTGGACGGCAACCTGATTCCCAGAGGAGGACCGTTGCCGGACGCCTCGGCCATTCCCCGCGCCCTCTTGGGGACTTGGTCTCTCGAGGCCACCGTGGTGGTAGGCCCCGCCCCTCCGGCCGTGGCCGCCATCGTCGCCATCTACGACGGGGATCAGCGGGAGATCGCGCTGTTGGGCGCCGACGGGAACGATCTGGTGTGGCGGGAACGGCTGCTCGCGGATCGCATGAAAATGGACAAGCCCGACGTTCGCTTCTCCGGGGCCCTCACCCCCTTCACCGAGGGAACCGAGGTTACGCTGTCGGTTCGGCGCGCCGGGACGGTCCGGTGTCTCGCCGTGGACGCCGTCGAGCGCTGCTCGCCCAGCGCCACCATCGACCGCTCATGGGCGTTCCTGCGATGGGTCGGCGGATCCTCCGCTTGGCATGATGCGTTGGACGTGCTGTGGCTGCTCGCCCTCTCCCTCCCCATCGGCTTCCTATCGAGAACGATCGGCCAGACGTGCGCCGCGGGCTCCCTTGCCACGGCAGCCGTGCTGGTTGCGGTGGTCCTGACTCCTCTGGGCCCGCCCGGACCTCTCGAGGTTCTCGGAGGCGTAGCCGGAGTCGCCACAGGCCGATGGATCCGGTGGATGGCCCTCCGGAATCACGACGCGTGGTCGCCCTCCACAGCCTCACGATAGCTCTCAGCCACGCTCCCGAACGAGAAAGCATCGAAGAGTTTCTGGAGGCGACGCCACGTCCGTCTGCGCCCCAGGAAGGTACGGACGTGCTGAATGCGCGATCCGAGGACGTCCGGAGCCCAATCGTCCAGCTCCCAGGGGTGGATGTAGAACATTCCCGGCACCCGGCGGGCTTGGGCCTGCCGGAGTCCCATTCGCACGAGAGACAGCGGCAGAAGGCGGAAGTACGCTCCACCGGAAGCGGGCAGGGTGGTACCGGCCACGGACGCGGTGGTCGCGGGAAATTCCAGGATCCGGCCTGACGGCCGCTCGATCCAGTGGGGTGCCAGCGGAGCGGACGGGTAGCCGTACGTGGGGTGCTGTGAGACAGGGAATAGGCTGGCGTCG
Organism: uncultured Gemmatimonadales bacterium; assembly: GCA_937983085.1. GTDB lineage: Bacteria > Gemmatimonadota > Gemmatimonadetes > Longimicrobiales > Gaopeijiaceae > UBA2589. Next base: position 1,779 of record CALJKZ010000498.1, on the reverse strand, counting down.
TAGTGATAGCCCTCCTCGAGCAGAACATCGAAGGCCCATTCGAGACCGGGGGTGATGGAAAAACTGGGGGCTCGATACCCCAGCACTTCAACTCCGACGATATCCTCCAGACGCCCCTTCGACTCGCGCACGGACGAACGGAAGCCGGCCGGCCCGAGTCGGCCCACGAGTTCGTGCTCGAATCCATGCGACGCGACTTCGTGACCCGCTTCGGCTATCGTTCGAACCATGGAAGGCTCTCGTTCCGCGAGCCATCCCAGGATGAAAAACGTGCCCCGAACCTCCCGCTCTGCCAGGAAGTCCAGAACACGCGGTACCACCGTTGCACTGCGCCGAGGCAGATGATCCCATTCGCTCGCGGGGTAGACGGGTGCCATGGCCGTGGGATGGAAGTATTCCTCCACATCCACGGTGAAATGATGAAAGCTCATTCGGAATCGATCCTTCCCTGACCCTCGATCGCCTGAGAAAGACCCGACCGACATGTCATGACCATCGTTCGCATCGCTCGGAGAATGGCCGCGAGGACCCGGGACGCCATCGACGGTGTCCTGCACCCCTGGCGCCGCGACGCGGCCCGGACCCGTCTCCACGCACGTTCGGCGCGGTCGGCACTCTTCGTCTGCCTGGGGAACGTGTGCCGAAGCCCGTACGCCGAGTACGTGGCCACCCTGGACGGGCCGACCGACATGACCATCGAGTCCGCTGGCTTCATCGGACCCGGGCGACAGCCGCCGGACGCCGCCCTCAGGGTTGCCGAGTTACGTGGCGTCTCGCACACGAACCATCGGTCTCGCGTTCTCACTCCTGAAATGGCTTCGCGGTTCGACGCCGTGTTCATCTTCGATCGATTGAACCTGAGGCGGCTCCGAGGCGTCCAGGGTCTGGACCGGAGCCGGGTGTTCTGGCTCGGGGACTTCGACCCCTCGTGGGAGGGTCGCCGCGCCATCATCGACCCGTGGGGTAAAGACGACGAGGAGTTCGCGCGAGTGTTCGCTCGCATCGAACGCTGCGTAGCAGAGGTCGTGGGCATACTAGCCAAAGAGGCGCCGAAACCAGCGTCGACTCTCGAGGAGGAACGGCCGGGGATCGGAGACGCGTAGCACCTCGAAGCGATCACCTGGCCACCAGATACGCAGAAAACGAAGAATGGCGATCATGCGTCCAGGCGTTCCTGGACGCGCGTTGCTCCCGCCGCGGGTCAGGACCATGAGAAGGTGGTCTACGTCACCCCAAAGCCATCGGCTCCGGATCTTCCGTCGGAACGTGGGGGCAGTGGGGGGGCTCGACTCGAGTAGCAGTCGCGGAAAGTCTACCCCCGAATCGATGGCCAACTGGAGCGATCCCCAGAATCGACCGTTGATCTCCATGAGGTACGGAACGCCGGTCTCCGCGTCTTCCTTGAACTCGATCATGGCGACCCCCGTCCATCGGAAATGGTGCAGGAGTTGCTCGGAGAGGGCCTTGAGGTCGCTCCTGACCGGTGCGCTTTCGCGGTACACGCTCACCCCACCCCAGGGCGGTTTCTCCCTCAACCGCCGATGGGCGAACCACGCCACCGGGCTTCCGTCACGAGCCAGGACGAACACACCGAGACCCGGCCCCCTGATCAGTTTCTGGACAAGGAGCGGGTAGGCACCCGCGCCCAACGAGTCGAGCTCGCGTTCCAGGTCCGTCGGGTTCAATGCGACGTGAACGCCGAAGCGTGAGAGCGAGCCGGCTCGGATCGCAACGGATCGCCCTGGCTTGACCACCACCGGATAGCCCCAGTCCGCACAG
>CALJKZ010000497.1 GCA_937983085.1 uncultured Gemmatimonadales bacterium | reverse complement strand
GAGCAGCCTCTCGTCCTCGGGCGCGAGCTCCCGGGCGTCGAGCAGCGCGTGCCACTCCTTCTCGAGCTGCGACGGCGGCGTCCCGAACGCGTCCTGGGCGCCCGTGCCGGTGTAGTAGCGACGCACCTTCTCCGCGCCGTGCGTGTCGAGCAGGAAGCGGAACCAGCTCGCCCCCACGTCGTAGGCGTTGAATCCCGGACGCCGGTGCAGCCACGCGTAGAAGTCGGGCGGGCCGGTCATCTCGGCGAGAGGCGGAAGCTGCTTCCGCTTGCGATAGAACGCGGCCACCGCGTGGACGTGCACGCCGTGGACGTGCTCGAGCAGGGCGTTCGCGAGGCCTTCCGCGAAAAAGAGGTTCCGCGGCTCGTCGCCGGTCTTGGGAAGGCGGTACGCGACCACGTGCACGAGCTCGTGGAACCGCGTCTGGTCGTTGTCGTGGGGTACGTGCGTCTGGTTGCCGGCGGAGAACCCGGCGTTGCCGGAGGTGCCGGTGATGGCGTGCAGCTCCGGGAGCCCGTCGTAGAGGAACAGCTGGTACCGTCCGTCGTTCTCGATCCCGAGCAGCTCGCAGATGCGCGCGAGATCGCGCTCCGCCATCACCGCGACGCGCGGCGCGCTCGCGCCCGCCCGCGAGCCGGGCCGGTAGCGGATCTCGAAGTGCTCCGTGCGAACGACCCCGGTGAGCGTCTCGGCGGGCCCGGCGACGGCCACCGCCGCGAGCAGGAGAAACACCCCGCGCATCCCCCCACGATACCGCCGCAACTCGCGCGTCGCGCAAGGATCCTCGACGCGCCATCGTGCGCGCCGCGTCCCATCATCGACGTGCGGCCGGTTGATCGGGAGGGACAGCCGCGGTCACGCCGGGTCTGCGCCAGTAGGCTCCAACCAGCGCGCACAGGGCCAGACATCCGTTGTGGAACAACGCCCGTGCGGTGTCGTCCGCCCCGGCCATCTGGGGAACTCCGATACAACCACAGGTTTGCCCGGGCTCGCTGGATCCGTTCCACGCGACGATCACGGAGAAGACGGCTACAACGGCAACGATCGTGATTCCCGTCACCCTGGGCGCCACGCCCATCAAGAACAGCGCGCCGAGAAACGCCTCGCCCGCGACGAGTGCCGAGACGCCCAGGCGACCGCCTGCCATGGTCCAGGCGAGCGTCGCCGCGTACTCCGGTTGCGCCATGGCGATGGTCTTCAGAACCGCTCCCGAGAGCAGGATTGCTCCCACGGTGATGCGAAGCAACGAACCGCCGTTCAGAGCACTCATGGCGCAATCCTGACGGGGACTGTCGTCCGGTGTCCTTGGGTGACCTCGAAGGAAACAACCGAACGAGCGGCCTCGCTCACGCAAACCGCCTCATAGGATCCGGGTGGGAGCGTCGGGAACTCCACGACCCCGGAACCATCGACGAATGCGCTACGCCGCATCACGGACTTCTTCGCACGATTCCGGATGTCGATCTGCACCTCGGCCGCCACTCCCTGGAGCGCGATCTCCACGATCGCTCCTCGAGCCTGTGGGGGCAGTTCGATAAGCGATCGACCGTCCGGCGGGACTTTCTGGACGATCGGCGTGGCGTCGTGCGCCAAGGTGACGACAGCCCACACGTCATGGCCCACGGGGACCCGCGCGCCAGCCATGCCGTTGGCGTCCGTAATCTGCGACAGCGAGTGGCCATTGACGACGTTGAAGCTCGCCATGATCCCCGAGGCCGGCCGACCGGTGGAGTCCACGACCTCAACGGATACGCGGCGCGTCTCGCGATCCTTCATTCGAATCGTCCGGACGGCACTCTCCTCGTCGAGCTCGGCTGCAACCAGGGTGAACGCGCGTGTGTCCGTGCTCGTCCGCACCGTGAATCCGTACGTCGAATCGCGATTCAGGTTGTGCAGTCGCAGCTCCCCCTTCTTGTCGGCGACAGCGGTCCCGCGACTCACCGCGATGCCGCCTCCCGTCCGCGACTCCGTCACCGTAACGATGGCGCCGTCGGCCGGCGATCCATCCGCATGCTGTATGGCCAAGGCGAGATGGACCTGGGGCGTCCACGAGAGTCGCACGCGAGACGTCTCTCCCGGCGCGCCAAGTCGCACGAACGCGCGCGCTCCCCGTCCCGATCGAGACGTTGCTTCGACGAGCACGTTCGAATCCGACGGAAGGTTCTCGATGCGCAGCGGCCGGCCACTTTCCACCTTCTGCCGGACGAGGGTCGCGATGGCGGGCAGGCTCGCGTCCATCTTGAACACGTCGAGTGTTGCGGGATCGGCGTCGGGCCCTCCCCCGCCAAGCCACGTCTGCTCTTGGAACCAGACGTGCCGCGTGGGGGGCAACTTCTCCGGCGGTTCGGCCGGCGCCACGAACATCACCCTCACTTCCGCGGGCAGACCCCCCTGGTCGAACTCGACCTCGAGCGTTGACGCAGGACTCACTACGACTTCGTGAACGCCGTCGTTCGCGGGGTCTGAGGGCACGCGGAAGTACGTCTTGGCGAACTCCGTGCCCTCGAATTGCAGCACGCTCCGCGCGCGCCGAATGCGCAGCTCGAACACGCCCGGCAGGGACGTTGCCTCGCGTGTCAAGGAGGCCCAGCCGCCGTCATGTACAGCGGGCGGCCAGTCCGCGATTCCGGTGGTCCAGTCCTGGATGATCTGTCCGGCCGCGCTGTCCCTCCTCAGGCGCACGCGAATTCCGGTGCTCGCCGGGGCCCGAATGGGGAACTCCACCACTCCACTGACCGGCATGGCGACCGTGCCGATCCTTTGGTGCGAGCCGTCGCCTCCGCCCTCAAGATAGATTTCGACCAATCCAGGCGGCCAGCATCCCGCATCGATGCGAGGTCTGTCGATGGAGTGCGTGGTTTGCACTCCGGCCGCGCTTTGCGTCCGAATACACAGCCCCTTCCACGAGGCGTCGGAGTGGTCCGTCGGCACGAGCTCGAGTTTGGCGCCACGCTCCATGACCACTTCGACATCGCCCGGCAGGTCCGCGAACACGAACCTCTGTGCAGCATTGTCCGCTCGCACGTCAATGCGGTGCGGTCCAGCGTGCCGGATCGAGAAGAGGGAGGCACCGCTCGGGTCCGCTTTCACCGACTCCGGTCCTTGTCGGACCCGCCAGTTCCGGATGGTGACGAGAGCCCCGGGAACGGGGCTCTCGTCAGGCCACACAACGCGGATTCTCGCGACGCCCGGCTTCGGATCTCCTTGGCTCTCCACCTCTCCCATCGCAGGAACGGGAGAGGACGCGTCCGGTCGGGTCGGCGTGGTGTGCCTGGAGCGGGAATCTCTCGCCCGAAGGTTGGAGCCAAGTGCACCAACAGCGGCAAGCACCGCCGCGATGCAGGCCGCGATCAGGAGTTTCCAGCGAGTGCTCATTCTCAGGGTCCTCCAGGTCCGCGCCGGATGCTCGGGGAGGTCTAGGGCATCAACGTCAGAACTGTGCTTCCATACTCATGGTCCGGCCACGTGGGGTTGGTGGCCCTCGTCTCCCCCTGACAGCAAATGCACTCCACCGTGGCGGATACGCTGCACCCCGTCGCCGGACCGCCCCAAGCCCCGGGGCTAGGCTCGCTGACCGTCACCGTTCCCTTACAGCACGTCTGGGGGCAGCAGGTCTTCGTACTCGACGTCGTGTTGGAACCTCCCGCGGATGTCCGGGTGGTGGAGAGCGTGACCTTGACGCCGGGCTCGAATCCCTCCGGGCAGGTCGGAGGTACGGTGCAGCAGCCATTGAACTCGTACTGCAGCGCGGCGCGACCGCCGACGGTCCCCCCTTGGAATCCACCGTCACCGCCCGTGTTGTTGGGGTCCGACGGATCAAACGTGGCGGGCACCGAACCCACGGTGCCGTACGTCACCGCGGTACCGCCAGCTTGCTGCCACACAGCGATAGCATATTGGCTGAAAGCCACGAGCGTGAGCGCGGACAGGGCGACCGCAAAGACAATTCGTCTCATTTCAAGTCCTCCGCGGAGGCGATAGGGCCAGCGGGCCCACCCCGCTGGCACCAGCTCGCACCGATTCCGACGGCACAAGCCCTCCACTCATGAACGCGATCCGTGACCCGGGTCACTGTGGACAACTTCCTCCAACGCGCCCCGAATCGGCTCAAGCAACTCTTCCAGCTCGTCGTTGCTGACGCGCGAATCCACTCGGTGGAACAGGCTCACGAGTCGCGACCACGTCTGGCGCTCCAAGTGCTCTTCGATCCTGGCGAGGACGAGATTCTCGAGTCGACCCACCAGTCGCCGTAGTCGCTTCGTCGTCGCCGCTCGCGAGACTCCGAGAGCCTGCGACAGCAGCCCACATGAAAGTTGGTCCTTGTATGCGAGCTCAAACAGGCGGCGCTGCGCATCCGAGAGTGAGCGGGGATGCTCGGCGACCGCATCCACGGCTTCGCTCAGCGTTTGCAGGTACAGGTGGGCTCGCACAGCGACCCCCGTTGCCAATCTCTGCATTCTCGGACACACGCGGGGGATTCCGACCCTACCTGTGAAGTTTCCGCGCGCCGCCTCCCTGGCCACGACGGATTCGCGGTAGCGGCGGCGCCGCTCCTGGGCCGCGACGTGGTTCGTCAGCGTGCGGATGCGCCTTTCGTCGATGCCTCTCCGCTCGGAAACAATCCCGCTCCAGATCCGCCGGAAACTCTCCTGGGCGATGTCGTCTGCGGTGTCTCGTGGCAGGTGGTTTCGACGCACCGCGAGCTGCGCACAGCGCAGCAGTGTGGCCAGAAGCGTGGCTAGCTCTTCCTCCCGCATGATCCATTCCCGGGCCGGACTTCTCCAGGGGTACTCGCCAAGCGCGCATGCGTCAATCGAACAGCAACAGCTTTTACCTAGCCCTGCGTGCGTTCGTAAGGTGGTTTGAGGCAATGTCTTAGGCGCGGCCGGGTCGGTGCGGCGGTGGTTTTCGGTGGAGTCGGGCTCGCGCGCACCGGGGCCGATGCGACCAATTGCCACAGGGTTGCAAGCAATGCGTGACTAAACATGAAACCAGTCGTGTGCTGCCGTGAGCAGCGCGCAACCAAAGTGGCGAACTGGCACGCAGGCCGAAGCGCGGGTCATCGCCGAGATGGCATGTAAGCGCGAATGGTGGATCCGAGCGCGCTCTAGCGGCCGCCGCGCGCGTCGCCGGGACTCTACCCCTTATCGCGCAAGGACTTGCGACGACGGGCAGTGCAGGGCGTTCATAGAATCCACCGAATCCAGCCGATGCGCATCGCTAGCGCATCTGCGTGATTCTCCGCACCTCCCCATCTTCGCGCTGTTGACGCCGCGGACGACGGCGCATTCTCGACTTGCGCACACGCGGCACGGCCCGGCGTACGTCCGGGACGCCCGTGAAGCGTGCCCCAAGAGAGTCTGCCCGAGTGCCGTCGATGACGCCGCTGAGGCCTTCCATCCGACGTTGGGCCGTTACAGTGTGTCGGAGTCTTCGGGAGGCAGCTGGAGACGCGATTCTCGGGAGGGACGCTCCCCTACACATCGCTTGTCAGTGGATCAGGTCCTAGCCGCCACAAGGAGGCGGCTGAGCGCGTGGATCCCAATCGTACGCGCGATGCAGTCTGACCCGGCCGCGGGCGCGAGGAAGAAGCGCATCGGATAGCGCGTCACGCACTAAGGTGCACAGGCGCGGGCGACCTGGCGCCGAGGCAGCTGCCGCCGCAACTCGCGCCCCGCCAAAGCGTTGTGTGGTGCCGGGGAAGGGATTCGAACCCTTACTCCCTAATCGGGAACTAGGCCCTCAACGAAGTGCCTACCCCTTATGGGCCAAGGACTTACGGCTGCGAGTAGTCCATGGAGTCCATAGTTTCCATGGAGTCCACCAGATGCGCATCGCTAACGCATCTGCGGGATTCTGCGCAGGCTCACTGTCCTCCGGCTCCGAGGTGCCGGCTGACGCCCGGGGACAACGGCACATTCTCGACTTGCGCACGCGGCACTGCCCGCCGTTCGTCCGGCGCCGTGAAGCGTGCCGAGATAGGCTGCCCGAATGCCGTCGAGGGCGCGTTCAAGGCGTTCCACTCGTCGCTAGGGCTACTCCACTCCTCCCAATCTACAGGATCTAGTCTAGCTGCCGCATAGCATCAGCGAGTCTGCGCTGTGCGGGGCTTTCATCGCCACTGGGGTCACTCGCCGGATGTAGCCTGACCGGCAAGCAGGTCCCCCATGAGGGCCTGCCGGTTGCGACCTCGAGCCCGAGTTCCCCACTAAGAAAGTAGCCGTCCACGCGGTACGAGCCCGGTTGCAGCATGAACGAGAAGCTCCCGCTCCTGAAGTCGATCTCGACCATGCGGTACACTTCGAGTCGTTCCGGCGTAGAGACGGCGAACGCGCCGCCACCGTACTTATGGAACACAAGGCGGAGCGCAGTCACTCCGCGCTCGCCGGACCACGGCCGCAGGCCATACGGGCTCAGTGCAATCACAGCCGGAGGCTTCGTGTCGACGTCCGTCGGCCCCGGGACGGTGCTAGGTGGCTCGAGTGCCAGACGCACGAGCCACCAGCCGAGACCGAGGACAAGCCCCAGGCCGATTTCGATAGCCACCACGCGCAGGCTCATCTCGGCATCTTTCCACCTTCTTTGCGGTCGTGTCTCTCCATTTCCGTGCGCTCCATGACGGCCTTGTTGTCTCTCTTCATGAAGTCTTGGAACTTCTTCCGGCCCATGATGATCTTGAGGTGCGTCCTGAGAACCTGCTCCCAGGTCCCCTCGTGCTTCGCCCATTCGCCGAGACATCTCGAGTCCTGGAGCCAAGCCCAAGAGTGCATCGCCTCGTGAATAAACGTTTCCAGCACATTCTCGGTGTCGTCCTCTAGGAGGTGCCGGCGATCGATCCTGATCCGCGAGGTTCTGTAGTCCTTCTTTCCGATCAGGTTCTGGAACCAGCTGTACTTCTTCCCAGCGCTTGAGGTGATGCCATACGCCGCTTCTCCATCCTTGTTTTTCAAGTCGGTCTCGACGACCCACTCAACATGATCGTTACTGAACACATGATCGACTATGGGCACGTCCGGCCCATCGGCCTCCGCCTCGCGAATCGCCTGGAGCATCGAGTTAAGCCGCTGCTGTGCGAAGTCATCGCGTTCTTTCTCGGTCTGAAGGCCAAGCCGATCTCGCCCGTTGCGGTAGCGGTTGCCGACCCAAGCATGAGCGTTCCCGGCGTTCGCTCCGTCGATCCAGCGCCCGAGCGGATCCTCGCTGACGAACCTCCCCAGGTTCGGCGAGTAATACCTGTACACGGTGTACAAGAACCCCGTTTCGTCGTCCCGGTACAGCCCCCCGTACCCCTGCTGCCAACCGATGGCGCTCGCTCCGATGGGTGTGCCGCCAGCATTCGTGATCGTGACGACGCCATCGTAGGTGTGCACATAAGACTCCGCCACCGCCCCCGTGTGGTCCAGTACGCTAACGCAGTCGTGCGCACCGTCGTAGAGTGGCGTCAGCGACACGTAGTCCGTCGTGCTGCCGTCCTGGTCGAGATCTGCGATGTCTCGTTGGTAGGCCGAAACGACCTTGCCGAAGCCCACCCCATAGTGCCGGCGCGAGACGAGGCCCGAGGCGTCGTACTCCATCGCCATCTGGAGTCCAATCCAGTAGAACTGGATGGCCGTCGCCGTGGTAGCCTTGGCGACACGGCGGCCTGTGCCGTCGTAGTCGTAGGTCGCGATCAGGCTCTGATCGGCCTTCAGCCGCACCGTGACAAGCTGGTTGCGGTAGTCGTAGGCGTAGAGCCGAGTCCCGTCGTCTCGCAAGTTGCCGTTCGCGTCCCGAACGTGGGTCGTCCCTCCGACGGCCGTGTAGAAGTTCAGCGAGTCGGTCGTGTAGTTCGTCGTGCCGCCGGGTGTGACGACTACCTGGCTGCGGCTCTGCGCCTTGTCGTAGGTCGCGTTCGTTGTCGTGGTGACGGTCTGTGAACCGGGGTTCTGGTACTCCGCAACCGGGTCCGTCACGCCGGCCTTGACCTCGACCGTCCGGTAGATGCTGTCGAGCGTGTAGTTGTCGCCGGTCCCCGCGGAATGGTGTCGCTTCTCCAAGACACGCATGTCGGCCAGGTTGAAGATGTACTCAAACTTCTTCAGCGAGGTCGTGGTCTGCTTGTACTCGACCATCGTCGCCCGTAGGAGAGCGTCGAACGTCTGCGTCCGCACGACGTTGTTCGCCAGCGTGAGGCTGGGAATGCGACCGCCGGCGTACTGGTAGCTTGCCAGCGTCGCACCGCCGGCAACGGCCACTGAGGACACGCGCCCTATGGCGTCCCGGTTCCGGTTCTCCGTCGTGCCGTCGGGGTAGCCGATGCTGGTCATACGGCCGGCCGCGTCGTAGGCGTAGCCGAAGGTCTTGCCAGATCCGCCCATGGGGTTCGGCCCCTGCTTCTCGCTCGTGAGCCGTCCCAGGGAGTCGTAGGTGTACTCCACAGTGCTGTCGTCGTCCACGACCTTGGTCGTCCTGCCGAGGGAATCATACTCCACACTGAGGGATGTATCCCCGATGACACCCGTAGCCAGGGATGCGGACTGCGCCGTGAGCCGGTTCATCACGTCCCAAGTGTTCGAGACGACCGTCCCGACGGGGTCGGTCACTGTGGCCACGTTACCGTTGGCGTCGAAGGTGTAGGTCGCGAACTGCCCCGCGGCGTTGGTGACCTTCTTCACCCGCGACCTCGCGTCGTACTCGTAGCTCGTCGGGTTGCCCTTGCCGTCCTTGATCTGCGTGAGCCGGTCGCCCACGTCGTAGAACCGCAGGATCTCGATCGTGGATGTGACGGCGCCGGCACCCGTGCCGCCGGCGCGGAGGTCGTGGATCGCTTTCACGAGCCGGGCATGGCCGTCCCACTCGTACCGCTTCGTGTTCCCGAGCTCGTCGGTGACCTTCGTCAGGAGGCCGCGACCGTCGTACTCAGCGCCCGTTGTGGCCAACAGGGTGCCAGCCGGATCACGCCTCGTGGAACTGACGACGCGATCCAGGTCGTCGTAGGTGCTCTCGATGATCAGGTCGTCGTAGGCGGAGGTGACCTGGTTCCACTCCCGCCGCTTGAGCTGGGTGACATTGCCGTTGCCGTCGTAGGTCATCTCGACCTTGTTCGACGCGGCGTCCGTCGCCACGCTCAGGCGCGACACACTGTCGTAGGTGAGCGTAGTGGCGTTGCTCAGAGGGTCCGTAACGGCCTTCAGGCGGAGACCTGAGTCGTAGGCGAACGTGGTGGTGTCCTTCGATGTGGTCGAGCCCGACCCGTTCAGGTGGTGCAGTTCGCTCTTGAGCGGGAGGTCGAGCGGATCGAACTCCCAGCCGGATCGCTGTAGCACGAGGCCCGTGCTGTCCGCCCGTTCAGCGAGCACGATGCGACTGTTCAGGTCGTAAGTGACGGTCGCGGTCGTAGAGTCAGAAAACGTAACCACGGTACCCCCTCAGCTTCGCTCCTTCGACAACCGCGGCCAATGCTGCGTCGCTGTTCGCGGAGTCACGTCGCAGCTCAAAGAAGACGCAGCCGCAGCAGAAGGTCCGGGGAAGACTGAGCTTGTAGGGTTCAGTCGGCAAGTCACAACTCTGCAGCAGCGGAAGTAGCTCCTCAAGATGTTCCGTTGCCTCGCGAACCGTCTTCAACGAGAATGAGGACTTCACCTCAAGGACAGCCCGCGTATGCTCGACTGGGATCGCGAGGGATCGACCATGAGGGGATGTGTCGGGGTCTTCCTCGATCCACAGGATGGGCGACTCAATCTGGTCGTAGATAATGACATCGAAGTGAGGGGTCCTTTCCGTGCTGGGCATTCCCGGTGAAACCACGTAGCCCGACGTTACGCCATACCTCTTTGGCAGAAACCCCGCCAGCCAGTTGCGGACGACGGCTTCGGCTACGTTGCCGTGGTACGTCTCAACAGCATGTGATCGCGCCTGGTCGCGGGCACGATCGTAGGCATCCAGCATCTTCTTGCGTGCCGTCAGAACTTGCCGCCATCCTTGTGACGGGAACTCAATCTTCAGCTTGCTGGCCATGGGCCACCGCCTTTCAACTCCACCCGCAACCCGGCCCCGGAAGCCCGTTCTGCGCAATAGCGCCTCGGGTCTCGTTCCGCGGGCAGACTCAGCCTGGTGCTAAAACGCCGCCAGATGCAAAAAGAAGCGCATCGAGATGCGCATCACGCACTAAGGTGCGCGGTCCCTGGAGACACCTGGCGAAACGGCGCGCCGCCGTAACTCGCGCCCGGGCAAAGCGATAAGTGGTGCCGGGGAAGGGATTCGAACCCTTACTCCCTAATCGGGAACTAGGCCCTC
>CALJKZ010000496.1 GCA_937983085.1 uncultured Gemmatimonadales bacterium | reverse complement strand
GACGCGGCCGGTCGGTCTGGGACGATCGGGTCTTCCTCCCCGCGCGCAGCGGCAGGCGGCGCCGGGCCGCCGGCCACGGCCGCAGGCGTCGCCATGAGGTCCTCGTATCCGTTCGGGGGCCACCGGAGTCCCGTGCGCTCGCCGTCGGCCCTGGCCTCCCGCTCCCGCTCCACCGATCGATCGTGGGAACGACGCACGCGGTCGTTCACGATCTGCTGGATGATGGGACACCCCTCCTCGATGCGCAGAACCTCGCGGCGAGCGTCCCTTGCAAACCGAACCAGGGCGTCCTGGCGTTCCTGCCACAGCGCCTCCAGCTGTTCTTCGAAGAGCCCCCAAGCCTCCACCAACCGAGGCGAGGCGTCGTCGCGTGTGGTCCAGCGCGGATAGTCGGCGCGGACGGTGAACTCGATGGTGATGTCGGTCACACCGCAGTGCAGGGTCGGGCGCCCCGATATCGATGCGAGCTGCCGCGTGCGGTAGCTCCACCTGTACTCGTAGGGGAACTGCACCCATCCACCGCCAGGCCCTCCCCCGCGCATCTGGTCCAGGATCTGGCGCGCCGTGCTCCCCTGGATGTCGTACGACAGGTCGATGATGCGCACTTCGACGCCCCGCGGCGTCGAGAACGAGGAGAGTTCCTGACCCACGAGCCCCGAGGGAATCGCTAGCAGCGATGCCATCAGGAGACACCGTAGAGGGCTCGTTGCGCACATGATGCGGACAGCATGAGACCGGGGCCCGGTACGTCACAACCCGTCTACGTCATCTTCGGCCCATGGCCACGGCCTACGTCGCCTACTTGCCACCGTCCACAGGCAGGACGACCCCGGAGATCCACCCGGCCTGGTCCGAGGCCAGGAAGAGCACCGCGTGGGCGATGTCGGCGGGTGTCCCGAGACGTTTGAGAGCGATGCCCTCGAGAAGGCGGCTTTGGCCGTCCGGTCCGTACGCCTCCCACTGACGCACGGTGGTCGGGTTCGAGAGGACGAAGACCGGCGCAACATTGTTCACCGTGATGCCGAACGGGCCCAGCTCGTGAGCCAGCTGCCTCGTGAGGCCGATCTGCCCGGCCTTCGCCGCGGCGTAGGCCTGGATGCCCGTCTTGCTGACGCCGAGCCCAGCACCGCTGGAGATGTTCACGATGCGGCCCGACCGGGCGCGTTTCATGGCCGGAGCCACCGCTTGTGCCGTCCAGAACGCCGCCGTCTGGTTCACCGCGATGATGGACTGCCACTCGGCAGGAGAGACGTCCTCCACAGGCCGGCCCACCTGTCCCAGTACCCCACCGGCGTTGTTCACGAGGACGTCGATCCGTCCAGTCCGGCGGTAGGCGTCGTCCACCCATTGCCGAACAGCCGTCCGGTTGGTGACGTCCACCACCGAACCCACGCAGCGATCACCGACGATGGCCACGGTCTCCTCGAGTTCGTCCTCGACGACGTCGCACACGAACACGTCGGCATCCCTCACCCCGAACGCGCCGGCAATGGCCCGTCCAAAGCCGTGGGCCGCGCCGGTCACCAGGACCGTGCGCCCCCGGAAGTCGAGGGTCACGTCCAACCCTCCGTCATCCGCTCGCGCACCTCCGACACGGCCACTTCCCAGAGGGCCGTCATCTCCTTCTCGCTACGGAGGTAGTCGCCCCCCAGCGAGCCGTCGCCGAGCCGTTCCCGTACGGCCGCCAGGTCCAGGTCGTCCCTCCCCGAGAAGTCCACCGGCGCCTTGTGACCTCTGGGCGCCTCGACCCCCTCGACCCGGGTCCACGGAAAGGTCTCCATCCACGAGGCGTGGGAAGCGTCGGCATCGAGGGCGTCGACGGCGGACCATACGCGGGTCGCCTTCCACCAATCGTGCCACCTGAGGTCGACCCGGTCGCCGGAATCGGCCCAAGCCTCCACCCGTGATCGGGCCGGGCTGTTTCCACCGTGGCCGTTCACCACGAGGATCCTCCGGAATCCGTGGCTCACGAGACTCTCCAGGATCTCCACGAGAACCCGCTCGTACGTGGCCTGCGACAGCGTCACCGTGCCCGGATACGCCATGAAGTAGGGGGTGATGCCGTAGCAGAGGGCCGGGAACACCGGCACCCCCAGAGGCTCGGCCGCCTCGACGGCCACCCGCTCCGACAGAATGGAGTCCGTGGCCAAGCTGATGTAGGCGTGCTGCTCCGTGCTTCCCAGCGGAAGGACACATCGGTCGTCGGCCTCCAGATACGACTCGACCTGCATCCACGTCATCTCCGCGATCCTCACACGGCCTCCTTCGTGCGGGCATCATGCCAGGACTCCAGGACCTTCCGCTGTGCCACCGGGAGCGCCGTCTCCGAATCGTCGGGACCGATCCAGCGCGTCGGTGGGTCGCCGCTGGCCGGCGCTACCTCACCCTTCGCGCGTCCGCCCTGGATGCCCACAGGAAGGATCACCGGAAGGTACGTCGCCTCCAGGTGGGCGAAGCGATGCGGAACCGGCTCCAATGGCACAGGGTCCCCGTTCACGCGAAGGCCGAGCTCGCTGGCGAGCTCTCGCGCGGTTTCCGACACGACCTTCGCCAAAGGACCACCACCTTCGAGCCACGCCCCCTCGGTCGCCGGCAGGCCATCATCGCCCACCCCTTCATCCACTCGCCGCTCGGGGAATGCCCACAAGCCACCCAGGAGCCCGCTCGCGGGCCGGCGCTGCACGAGAACACGACCGTCATGCTCGGCCACGGCTACGACGAACCGCCCCCGGGGAACCTCTTTCGGTGCACGAGGAAGAGGGCGTTGCTCCGCGGTCCCGGAGGCGTGCGCCACACACCATCGGGACACAGGACACGAGACGCAGCGCGGACTTCGGGGCGTGCAGACCGTCGCTCCCAGCTCCATGAGGGCCTGGTTCCAGTCGCCCGGTCGCTGAGGATCGACCAAGTCCGCGGCACGCTTCCGGAGCCACGCCGGCTTCGGGTCGGGCTCGTCATGAAGGCGGGACAGAACGCGCCGTACGTTTCCGTCCACGGCCGGCGTGACCTCGTCGAACGCGATGCTCGCCACCGCACCCGCCGTGTATTCCCCCACGCCCGGCAGGGAGCGGAGGTCGGCGGCTCGCTGCGGGAAGCGTCCCGAGCGCTCCCGGACCGCCTTCGCGGCTGCATGGAGGTTGCGCGCCCGACGGTAGTATCCGAGTCCCTCCCACGACTTCATGACCTCGTCCTCGCTAGCGCTGGCGAGCACATAGACCGTCGGGAACCGTCGGAGCCACCGATCGTAGTATCCGAGGACCGTCTCGACGCGGGTTTGTTGGAGCATGACCTCCGACACGAGCACGCGATACGGGTCACGATCTCGCCTCCACGGAAGGTCGCGAGCCTCGCGGTCGTAGTACGTCAGGAGCGCAGATCGCAGCTCGGAGACATCGTCCGGCGCCGGCGGGTTGGGCTTCATGGCGGGAAGGTACCCCGCGAGCTAGTCTGGTGCCGAGTTCCAACCACGCGGTACACCTATGCGCTTCACGACGTATTCCAAGTACAAGGGCGGGTGGCTCGATGCCCTCAACCTCGAGTCCCTCCTCGAGCATCTCTCCGACTTCCTCATGGACGGAGGCTTCGCCGGGGGCCCTCACTACCACCCGTACTGGGGATGGTCGGGTGACGAGGACGTCTCCTCCACCGACGCGCTGAAGAACGCCCTGCTGAAGGCCCTTCTCGAAAGCGGTCAGCTCACCCCCGAGATGATCGAGGAGCTTCGGGGCGAAGGCGAGGGCGACGAAGAGATGCAGCAGCGCATCGCCGAGCTTCTCGACGACCTCATCAGCCGGATGGCCGAGGAAGGCTACATCAACCTCGAGACCGGCAATCCCCAGATGCCCGGAGCGACGTACGACGTCACCGGCCAGGGCCAGATCGACGAGGCGAAGCAGGCCGCCCAGCAGGTCCAGTTCAACCTCACGCAGAAGGGAATGGACTTCCTGGGCCATCGGGCCCTCAAGGGGCTCCTCTCCGCCCTCGGCAAGTCCAGCGCGGGGTCCCACGACACCCCCCATCTGGCCACGGGGGTCGAAGCAGAAGCCGCGTCCAAGCCGTACGAGTTCGGCGACACCATGAACCTCGACATCCCGGCGACGCTGAAGAACGCCATCGAACGGGAGGGCTTGAAGGTGCCGCTGGACCTGGACTACGGGGACCTGATGGTGAACCAGTCCGAGTACCGTTCGTCGTGCGCCACCGTCCTACTCCTCGACATCAGCCACTCCATGGTCCTCTACGGCGAGGATCGGTTCGCGCCGGCGAAGCGCGTGGCGTTGGCCATGTCGCACATGATCCGGACGCAGTTTCCCGGAGATACGCTACGCGTGGTCACCTTCGGGGACAGGGCCGAGGAGATCCCCCTGTCACAACTGGCCAAGGCGCAGGTCGGGCCCTTCCACACCAACACCGCCGAAGGCCTGGAGATCGCACGCCGCATCCTGAACGCGCAGAAGAAGGACATGCGGCAGATCATCATGATCACCGACGGCAAACCCAGCGCCATGACCATGCCCGATGGCCGCGTGTACACGAATTCCGGCGGCCTCGACCCCATGATCCTCAAGCGGACCTTCCAGGAGGTGTCGGCGTGCCGCAAAGCGGGCATCCTCATCAACACCTTCATGCTCGCCCAGGACCCGTACCTGGTGCAATTCGTTCAGAAAGTGTCCGAGATCGCCCGGGGAAAGGCGTACTTCACGACGACCATGACGCTGGGCCAGTACATCATGATGGACTTCATGCGAAACAAGCGGCGCAGGGCCGGTTGAACCGCAGTTCCAGACTGCGCGACCGGCGGCGAAGCGAGACGAGGACGACGATGGCGACTACGATGGGGAGGGATGACGATGGGAGTTCGCGCGTGAAGGGGAGCCTCAGGATGCTCATGGCGGCCACAGCGGCGCTGGGCGCGCTCGCATGCGCATCGGAGGCGCCGCCACCCGACGCTACGGAGCCCCTACCCGACACCCGCGAGGGCCCCCTTTCGAGCTTCGAGGTCCGGCTGGACAGCGAGTCCAGCGACCCGGCTCTCTTTCAGATCGCCGAGGACGACGACGGGATCCGGGTACAGACCGGCCCGGCGGGCATCGTGTACCGTGAGATGGACGCCGTCCTCAGCGGCGACCTCCAAGTCCAGGCGACCTTCCACCAGTTCGGCGCCCCGCCGGGATACCGCGAGGCGTACGGAATCTTCGTCGGCGGAATCGACGTCCCCGGTCCCGGCCTGCACTACTCCTACCTCCTGATGCGCCCCAGCGGGGACTACCTCGTGAAGCGGCGCATCGGGGCCATCACCGAGACCCTCGTGGACTGGACCGCCCATCCGTCCGTGCAAACCGTGGTCGCAGAGGGCGACGAGCCGGTGAACACCCTGGGCATCGACGTCTACGGCGGAGAGACGCATTTCGTCGTCAACGGCGACGTCGTTCACATCGAGGCCGCCAGTCGGGTTCGTCCGTACGGTGTGGCGGGCGTCCGCGTGAACCATCGCCTGGACGTCCGCGTCGACGACTGGCTCGTTCAGCGTACGTCGGACAGCCAGTAGCGGGCGGAAACGCAGTCCTTCAACGGGTCGTGGACCTCAGGCCTCGCCGGTCGCGGGCTTCGTAGAGGGTCGGTTCGCCTCGAGGAGACCGAGCGCCCGAAGGCGGGCCATGACCTCGAGGAAGATCGCCTCGGCCAGGAGACCCACCACGGCGAGGGCGACACCCAGTCGGGCGCCGTTCTCTCCCATGGGCCCGAGAAGGAGGGGGGCCGCTGCCAGGATCACCACCACGCGCAGGACCGCGCCCCGACCGACCAACCCGGTGCAGCCGGCCCGCACGAAGAGCCCCTGGTAGTACTGCCGATGGCCGTACAGCAGCGGGTAGAGGGCCGCGACGGGGAAGGCGAGGCCGGCGGGCTCCAAGAGGGACGGGTCGAGGCGGAACCCGGTCCAGAGGATGAACTCACGGATCTCGGGGATGGCCAGGACGCCGAGAAGGCCGGTGACTGCAACCGCGAGCCCCAGGGCATACACCCTCACGCGCCGGTGCTGCGCCCTGCAATCGACGAGGGCCAGGGACGCGTGCTGGAGTTGTCCAACCGGAGCCGCCAGGAACCAGGCGACGGCCTCCACGACGGTGAAGGCCGCAATGGAGCAATCGGGCTCGGGGGTGCGTGCGAGGACCGAGTTGATGATGAGGGGCGTCGTCCACCAAAGGACGACGTTGAGCATGAGAGGACCCGAGAAGGCCAGGAGCCGGTCCTCGCCCTCCGACTCCAGCTCGGTGACTTCGGGAACCACGGGTGTGGGAGCAGGGGCGAGGGACACCAGGAGCGCCTCGGCGGCCAGACCGGCAGTGAAGGCCACGGCCCCGAGCCAGGCGCCGACGGGCGTCGTCGTCAGGGCGAAGGCCACCACCGCCAGCACGCCGGTCCGGGCCCCCGTGGCTACGGCGATGGGCTTGGTCCGATGTCCCGCCACCAACCTCCCTTGATGCAGGGCCCGCACGCCTGTGAGAGCCGGCACGAGCCAGAGGGCGGTCATGGCGGAGATGGCTTCGTCCAGAATGGCGTCGCGCACGCCGACGATCCGCTCGAAGATGAACACCCCCACGGGGGTGAACGCCACGAGGCCGGCAACACCCGAAAGGAGGAGAGCCACCACCATGGTGAACCGCCTCACCGGGGTTAGATCGCCCACGCTGAGAAGCCGCTGGGCCGCGACCTGCTGCACCACCAGAAGAGGCGCGTAGATGACGCCGATGAGGGCGAACGCGACGCCGTAGCCCGCCAGGGCGGTGGCGGGATCCGACGTGCGCGCCAACGCCGCGGCCAGGAGGGGGTTGGTGGCGGTGAGCAGATAGCTCGTCGCGACCAACGGAAGGTAGAAGCGTGCGAAGCTCCCTGGCGTAACGGGCGTGCCTGGCTCGGGGATCACGCCGGCGGGCCTTCAGTCCAGGGTGCTCGGGGGAAGAAGTCCAGAAGCTGCTCGCGCGGGAAGGGGGCTGGGACGGTCACATTCCTGGCTCCATACGCCGCAGGGCGCAAGTCGCTTCCACCCTGCGGATGCCTGCGCGCTCGAAAGGCGGTACCGTCGGGCATGACCTCCTTCGACGATCTGCTGGCCGACGTACGGTCCTGCACCCTGTGTGCGCCGCACCTGCCCCACGGTACCCGCCCCGTGGTCCAACTGGACCCTCGGGCCCGGATCCTGGTCGCCGGGCAAGCACCTGGCCGCAGAGTCCACGAATCGGGGATCCCCTTCGACGACCCCAGTGGCGACCGCCTGCGGGACTGGCTCGGACTCCATCGCGCCCAGTTCTACGATCCGCAGGTCCTGGCCATCCTGCCCATGGGCTTCTGCTACCCGGGCACCGGTTCGTCGGGAGACCTGCCTCCACGCCCGGAGTGCGCGCCGGCGTGGCGAGATCGACTCCTCGCCCACCTGACATCGGTACGCCTCACCCTGGTCATCGGGCGATACGCCCTGGACTGGCACCTCGCCGCCGGCTCTCGGACGGTCACCGACGTCGTCCGCGACTGGCGGGATCGATGGCCCGACGTTCTGCCCTTGCCGCATCCCAGCCCCCGCAATCAGCGGTGGATGAAGAAGAACGCTTGGTTCGAAGACGAGGTGCTACCGGCGTTGCGTGAGCGCGTCCAGGAGGTGCTGGCGGCCGGGTGACGCGTAGGCCCGGGCTCTGGGGCCGGAGCTCCGGGCAACAACTCCGGGCCGGGCTTCGGGGCCAGAATGCTGGGCCTAGGGCTCCGGCCGGTTGGGATCGAAGGGATCGTCGCCGCGTTCCTTCGTCTTCTTGCGGAGCCAGAGACCTGCTCCGGCCACCATGCCCAGGGGCAGGAGGCTCAGGAAGGCCGTGGTGGCGATGAACGCCATGCGGTTCTCGTCGCTGGAATCGAAGCAGACGGGGCAGGCCGCGACGCCTTCAGGAAAGACAGCCAACGCCACGACAGCGACGCCCAGCAGCGTCAGCGCCCGCGCCATCAGAGGTAGACCGTCCAGTAGAGGACCGGCCACACCAGAACGACGAAGTACCAGAAGGCGGAGACCGTGGCCAACTGGGCCGAGGTCAGAACGTCGTGATCCAAGCGACGGAACGCCCACGCCAGGCCCAGCAAGGCGCCAACGGCGTGGAGCCCATGCGTACCGACGATGAGGTAGAAGAAGGCGCCGTAGGTGCTGGACTGGATGGTGAGACCGTCGGCCAGAAGAGCCGCCCACTCCACGCCCTGGAGGCCGACGAAGGCGATCCCGAGGAGCATGGCCATGAAGAGGGGGATCCGGGCTGCCGACTTCTCCCGCTTGAAGGCAAACCAGGCGAGAACGAGGACGACGCCACTCACGAGGAGCGCCAGGGAGTTGAGGGCCGTTTCCTCGACGGGAAGACGGGGCTGGCCGTAGGGGGGCCACATCTGCCCGGCCGCCTGGGATTTCACGATGGCATGGGCCGAAATGAGGCCCGAAAAGAACATCACCTCGGTGAAGATGAAAATGAGCATCCCCAGCACGCCGTTGGGGATCAACGGCTCCCGGCGCTCCGGGATCGGGGTGCCCTCCGCCGGATATGTCGCTGACGATGTAGCCATGATGTCCTTCTTTCTCTGCCGAGCCGGTTGCTTCTACACCCGGCGATCCTCCTCGTTCTACCGGTAAAGGCGCGAGCGTCGCCTTCCGGACCTACTGTCCCGGGCCGGAGCCTTCAGGAGCGAACTCGATGACGTAGTCGGCGAGCGCCGCGATCTGCTCGTCGGTATAGAGCCCGCCGTACGCCGCCATGAGGTTGGAGCCGCCGACGGATGCGGCGCCGTTCTCGAGCACCATGATGATGCGCTCACGGTCCCGGTCCGCCCAGAAGGCGGCGTCGGTGAAGTTCGCCGGCGGCGGGTCCAGCGCCGCGCCCGCGGGGCCATTGCCCATGCCCTCGGCCCCGTGGCACGTAGCGCAGATGCCTTGATAGGCCGACTCGGCGGTGAACCCGAGAGGAGCCGCCGCGACGACCTCCTCCTCCTCCGCTTCGCCGTCGACCCCGCGCTCCACGGCGGCCTTGGCTGCCAGGTTCTCCCAGTTGTTGCCCTCGTGGTTCATCACGTCCGGCGAAATCCCGGCGACCATGAGGAACATCAGGATCAGCGACGTCGCCAGCACCCACTTCATGAGATTCTTTTCCCACTTGAGGTGCATGAAGTTCTGGATCACGAGATTGGCCTTCACGATGGCGATGCCGAAGGCCGTGATGAGCGTGATCCACCTCAGCCCCGTGGCCTCACCGACCTCAGGGCCGACCACACTGATGAGGAAGAGGACGACGAGGGCGACGTAGATGCCGAAGTAATTGACGTGATGCCCACCGTCGTGGCCGTGGTCGTCGCCCTTCGAGTGCTCGTGTTCGTTGTTCTCGGACATAGCGCGTATCGCCTCTACTTCGCGATGTAGAGAAGCGGGAAGAGGAAGATCCAGACCACATCGACGAAGTGCCAATAGATGCCGATGATCTCGACGCGGTGCAGTTCACGGCCCCGGAAGGCGTCCACCGCCACGAAGCCCATGATGATGGCACCGGCGATGACGTGCAGCGCATGGAGGCCCGCTGCCGTGTAGTAGAACGACCAAAAGGTGTTGGCCGTGATGGTGTAACCGTGGGAGATCTCCGTGTACCACTCGAAGCTCTTCACCACGAGGAAGGTCAGCGCCCCGAGAATCGTGAAGCCCAGGAACTTGGCCGCCTGCTTTCCGTTGCCCTTCTCCGCCGCCTGGTGGGCCAGTACGGCCGTGAAGCTCGACGTGAGGAGGACGAAGGTGTTGAGCGCCCCGATCCACGTCTGTGTGTGCGCCGCGGCGTCGGCCCACTCGGGGTGTCCGATGCGGTGCATCAGGTAGACGCCGAGCAGGCCACCGAAGATCACGACCTCGGAGGCGAGCACCCACCAGATGGCCAGCCGGGGGGTGGGAATCCCGGTGGCGCTGCGGAGCGTAGCGAGCGGTTTTGCGTGTGCCATCAGGACGGTAGGTGTTGGGGCCAGTAGTCTTCTTCACGGTCCGGGTGGCCGTACTCGTACGGTCCCCGGTACACGACGGGCATCTGATCCGGCGGCCAGTTCCCATGTCCCGGAGGCGACTCGGTGCTCCACTCCAGGGTATTGGCCTTCCAGGGGTTCTTGCCGGCCTTCTCACCCTTGAACCAGCTCCAGATCATGTTGAAGAAGAACACGGCCTGGAACGCCAGCATCACCAGGAGCGCGATGGTGGCGATCTGGCGGAGGGAGTACATCTCCGGCCCAGCCAGCTCCGGGAAGTGCTGGAAGTTGTAGATGCGGCGGTGCTGACCACCCATCCCCAGCACGAAGAGCGGAATGAAGATGAAGTTGAAGGGGATGATGGTGCCCCAGAAGTGGATCTTGCCCAGGGTCTCGTTCATCATCCGCCCGAACATCTTCGGGAACCAGTACGTGAAGCCGCAGAAGGTCCCGATGATGGCGATGGGGAAGAACGTGTAGTGGAAGTG
>CALJKZ010000495.1 GCA_937983085.1 uncultured Gemmatimonadales bacterium | reverse complement strand
CATGCATGGAGTTCATCAAGGAAGACATCACCGAGCGTCTCGAATCCGAGCACTGGATCGACTCGGTGGAGCTGGTCGAAGTGTGGAATCCCCCGTGGACCAGCGACCGAATCACACCCGAGGGGCGAGCGAAGCTTCGCCAGTTGGGGGTCAGCGCATAGTCAGGGTCAGCACACCGCAGTCGCGGGCCCTGCGAAAGTCAGCGAGCAGCAGGAGTCAGCGAACCGAGGCTGCGTGGCTCCCGTCGGCGGAACACAGCCTCACCAAGGACAGGACGCAGCCAAGCGATGCTAGAGAAGGTCTACGACGTGTTCGCCCGTAAGGACCGTGGCGACCAACTCGTTCACATCGGCTATGTCGATGCCATGGACGACGAGACGGCCAAGGTCCACGCCTGGACCACATACGACGAAGAGCGTTGGTTCGAGATGTGCGTCGTCGAGCGGACGGCCATCGTTCCCGTGAACCGCGACGATGGCCCCTTCGCCAAGGCACGGAGGGCCGCCGACCATGACTGACGTGCTCGACGTCGCCTCGTTGGATGCCGACGGCCGAAGGGCCCTCGAGCGGCTCATCTTGACGTTGGCCGACTCCAAGCGCCTGCTTGGCATCCGCTACTCGGACTGGCTTCTGGGTGCCCCCTCCATCGAGACGGGCATCGCCACGTCGTCCATGGCCCAGGACGAGTGGGGTCATGCTCGGCTGGTCTACGCCATGCTCAAGGATCTGGACATCGATCCCGTGACCGTCGAGCACGACCGGTCACCCGAGGAGTACGCCTCCGTCGGTGCGTTGGACGCGGAGATGCCCGACTGGGCGGCGTTGGTCGCCGCCATGGTGCTCGTCGATGGGGCGTTGACCACGGCGCTGGCTTCCTTCGCCGAGGGCACCCTCGAGTCGGCCCGCGGCCGCGTGCCGAAGATGCTGGCCGAAGAGGAGTTCCACGCCAGCCTGGGGGCCGCTTGGTACCGGCGTCTCGCCGAGTCCGGTGGCGATGCGCGGCGTTTGTTGGTGGAGGCGACCGAGGCCATGCTGCCGGACGTTCTGGCTTGGCTCGGAGCCGACGATGCGCCGGCTCGCGCGATGGTGGACGCCGGAGTCATCGGGCCGGCTGACGAGTTGGTTTCGGCTTTCCGCGATAGGGTCCGCGACGTCGTGGCGCTGGCCGACATCGACGTGGACGGCACGACGGCTTCGACGGGGTGGGACGAGGCCCGCGGCCGCACGCCGGGTCATCCCGACGAGCATGCCGTGGAGCGTGTCCGCGGGGACAAGAACCGGGCGCTCTTCGTCGAATGACGAGCGCCCGTCGTGGGGCCGCCGGTCGTCCGAGGGTCGACGCCGGTCGACCGAGTGCGCGCTCATGACCGACGAGGATCGCGTGGCGCGACGCCCGCCTTTCCGAAGGGGCCGGGTTTCGGACGCGAGCCGTGGCTCGTACCGAGCCGAGGAGCGTCGAGAAGAGGCGCCGGACAGTCTACCCGAATCGCCTGACTGCCCCTTCTGCGACGGAGTAGAAACCGAACTCATGAGCGCCTTCGGGGCCCATGCGTCGGTGAGTACCTACTGGTGTCGGGACTGCCGGAGCCCGTTCGAGCTGATGAGGTGGAGGTAGGGCTATCGCTCGTGCCTCGGGATCGAATCCGGGTCCGGCTCCACGGACACGGCGCGTGCTCGATCTGAACGGAGCAAGTCGGAGCCCCGCTCGAGCCATCGTCTCATGCGACGCCTCGATGCCGTGGCGCTCCACGAAGGTCAGGAGGGCTTGTCGGACCAGCCCGTGCGCGTGATGTCGTGGTGGTCGGCGAGATAGACGGTGGCTAGCCGCACGTGTCGCGGTGGCCGAAGTCCGACGGCGTCACCGCTCCGCTCTCGAACTCTGACCGAAAGCGGAGATC
The DNA here is from genome assembly GCA_937983085.1 of uncultured Gemmatimonadales bacterium. Classification (GTDB taxonomy): domain Bacteria; phylum Gemmatimonadota; class Gemmatimonadetes; order Longimicrobiales; family Gaopeijiaceae; genus UBA2589. The sequence continues at coordinate 1,770 of CALJKZ010000495.1, read as the reverse complement.
GTTGGGGTCTGGTCGATGGTTCATGTGAAGGGCAATATGCGGGCCGACTCCGCGGGCTGCACGCCGCTGGAACTCCTCCAGGACCTCCTACCAGGACGCGAGACACACAGATGCAGAAACGTGAGATCAACCCGACCGACTGGCTCGAAGGCTTCAATGTCAACCACGCCGTCGAGGTCACCGGAGGGCAGCGGACGCTCTACCTCTCGGGCCAGACGTCCACCGACGCCGAGGGCGCTGCGATGCATGCCGGCGACATCGTCGCCCAGTTCAAGCTGGCATGGGCCAATCTCAAGGACGCCGTCGCAGAGGCGGAGATGGAGCCTGGCAACATCGTTCGCCTCAAGTTCTACACCACCGATGTCGGCGCATTCATGGCCGCGGCCGGTGACCTGGTGCCGATCTATGCAGCCGACGGGTGCAAGCCGGCGGGCACGCTCCTCGGGGTCACCGCGCTGTTCGAGCCCGAGGTCATGATCGAGCTGGAGGCGACCGCAGTGGCGTAGTGGGATGCAGCGGCGACGGCCGGGTCCGCGTCAGTCGGGCTCGGCCGTCGTGAAGCCTCGGGTCGCGACCTTCTCCGAACGGATCATCCGGAAGCGGTTCGCCGGTCTCCCCCGATGGGGGATCTCATCAAGGGGAGGCTGCCGTGCGGCAACCGCTCGCGGCGGCGACGAGGACGAAGATCGCCACCAGCCAAGCCTTCATCGACAGGTCACGATCCCACATCCGGGGGCGCCGACTGGCGCCCGGACGTCTCTACAAGGACGCCGTACCTGAGGAAGAGCCCCCACATGGCGACGACCCCCACGGCAGACGCCACGGCATCCAGAGGGTCGAAGACGTTTCGGCCACCCAGGTCGTGCAGTTTGAACTCCTGACTCAGCACGTAGCTTCCCGCGAGCAGGGCGGACAGGCCGTAGATCACCGAGTCCGACGCCCAGGACCAGCCACGCCCTACCCTGCGGCGACCCAACAGGAGGAGGACGGCCACCGTCGTCATTCCGACGACCGCTTCGACCAGGTTCGGAGACGAGTAGATCAACACCTCGAGCCAACGCGGGACCGAAGCGTCTGAAGTCACGGGTCGGATGATCAGCTTGTTCACGACAAAGAAGCCGAGGGCCCCTACGTACAGGCGGAACAAGTAGGATTTGATTCGGATGTCCACGTACTCACGGTGCCGGGGAGTCAGGGCGGCGTAAAGGGCCGGAGGGTCAGCGCCTCACCACACCGAGCAGATTCTGTCGATGGAGCGCATCGGTGGCTGAGGCCCGACCCTAGGGCACCTGACGACGGCATTCGTCTCAGGAGCCCGCGGCGAACGCCGCGATCTCTTCGACGTAAGCCGGATCCAGTCCCAGGTTGCGAGTCAATCGAGCGAGCTGGCTCGCGTACGTAGGATTGGTTCCAGCCAGCCCGATCTCGGGCGGCCGATTGTAGCAGTCCGCCTCGATCCAGTGGCCGCTCTCCAGCAACTCGGCCTGGACGGACTCGGGGATGTACTCGCGTACACTCGGTGCCGAATAGAGGACGCGCGCCTCCTCCTCCGTCAGCTCCATCACCACTCCGAATGCCCGACTCCCCGGGCGTTGGACAAGAGTCGCCCGCTGGCCGATGTGAATCCGGTAGTCCGGAAGGCGCGCCGGTCCGAGCACCTCGGGTCTCAGGCCCTGCTCCGTGAGGAGTGCGCGGTCCATGAAGAGGCCGTAGAAGAAGATGCGATTCATGCTGGCCCTGGGTTCAGTGGCTGCACCGAGGATCATCAGT
>CALJKZ010000494.1 GCA_937983085.1 uncultured Gemmatimonadales bacterium | reverse complement strand
CCGCAGCCGGAAGCGGCTCTCCAGCACGGCGTCCCCGGAAACGACCTGTGACAGCCCCCCCTCCAGGTAGGAGTCGGGAATGGCGGTCAGGAAGCCCAGGCGGCCGATGTTGATGCCGAGAACGGGCGCGTCGGTGCCCACCGCCAGGCGGCTGGCCCGAAGGAAGGTGCCGTCGCCGCCGAGGGCCACGACGAGATCGACGGGTTGGGACTGGAGGTCCAGCGACGGCTGAACACCTCGGCCCGCCTGCTACTCGATGCGCACGTCGATACCTGCCGACGCCGCCCATTCCCGGAGCCGAACGACGATGGCCAGGACCTCGGCCGTGTGCTCACGATACACGACTCCGATGGTCCGAATGGGGCCTTCCAGCCGACGGCCTTCGCTCCCGCTCACGCAGTCTCGAGCTTTGCGCCCCGCTCGACTCGCTGGCGCACGTGTTCGGCGATCCCCTTGGCGTCGAGTCCGATGTCCGCCAGAAGCTCGTCGCGGGAACCGTGTTCGATGAACGAGTCCGGGATCCCCACCGCCGAGACCCTCGGCGGACGATCGAGTTCCAGTTCGTCGATCTCCCGGGCCATGTAGGCGCCGAAGCCGTTGATGACCTGGCCCTCCTCCACCGTCACCACCACAGGATGGCTTCGGACCATCTCCTCGAACACCGTGCGATCGAAGGGCTTGAGGAAGCGGCAATTCACCACGGTGCTCCGGATCCCCTCGGCCTCCAGCAACGACGCTGCGGCCAGGGAGGGCAGCACCATGGTACCGGTGGCCAGGATCACGCAGTCGCCCCCGTTGCGGAGCACCTCCCACGTGTGGGGCTCGATCTCGGGAATCTGGCTGAGGTGAGGGACTTCCTCGGGTACCGCGGCACGAGGCCAGCGCACGCTCCACGGGCCGTCGTCAGCCTGGGTGGCAAGACGAAGAAGCGCCAACATCTCGGCCCCGTCCTTGGGCGCCGTCACGGTCATTCCCTGAATCGACAGCATGTAGGCGATGTCGAGGACCCCGTGATGCGTCGGCCCGTCTTCGCCTGCGATGCCGGCACGGTCCATTCCGAAGACCACCGAGAGGTCCTGGAGGGCGACGTCGTGGACGATGTTGTCGTAGGCCCGCTGCAGGAAGGTCGAGTAGATGGCGACGACGGGCTTTACGCCCTGCGTGGCCAGACCCGCGGCGAAGGTCACACCGTGTCCTTCGGCGATCCCCACGTCGAAGTAGCGATTCGGGTGGGCCTTCTGGAACATGTCCGTGGACGTCCCGTCGGGCATCGCCGCGGTGATGGTCACGACGTTGTGTTCGCTGTCTGCACTCTTGTTGTGGCCCTTCCCGACGACTTTCTGTTCCCGCCGCAGCCCCGAGGACTTCTTTTTTCCCTCCCCTGTGTCCTTTTCGACGGGGCCGGCGGCGTGCCACGGCCACGGGTCGTCTTCGGCGTGGGTGAACCCCTTCCCCTTCTGGGTCAGAGCGTGGACGAGAATAGGCCCCTCCATCTTCTTCACGCGTTCGAACGTATCGACGAGCCCCCTCACGTCGTGGCCGTCGACGGGTCCGACATACTTGAAGCCGAGCTCCTCGAAGATGAGACCGGGGGTGATGAGGTGCTTGAAGCTCTCCTCCATCCGGCCCGCCAGCTCCTCCATGACGTCGCCCACGGCGGTGGGCGTCCGGTGTAGGACCTCCTTCACGAGACCACGAACCCGGTTGTACGCCGGGTTGGTGATCATCCCGGTGAGGTACTTGTTCATCGCACCAACAGCGGGCGCTATGGACATGTCGTTGTCGTTGAGGACGACGATGAAGTCCCGTCCCGTATGGCCGGCATTGTTGAGCGCCTCGTACGCCAGGCCACATCCCATGGCGCCATCGCCGATGATGGCTACGACCTCGAAGTCCTCCTGATTCAGGTCCCGGCCCACCGCCATGCCCCAGGCGGCCGATATGGACGTCGACGCATGGCCTGCACCGAAGGTGTCGTACTCCGACTCGTCGCGCCGAAGGAAGGGTGCGAGGCCTCCCAGCGTGCGGATCGTCGGAAGCTCTTCGTTGCGCCCCGTGAGGATCTTATGGATGTACGCCTGATGGCCGGTGTCCCAGACGAGCTGGTCCCGCGGCGTCTCGAAGGCGTAGTGAAGAGCCACCGTGAGCTCCGCCACGCCGAGGCTGGCCCCGAAGTGTCCCCCCTTGTTGGCGACGACGTCGATGTGGCGCTGACGCACCGCATCCACGACGTCCGGCAGCTCCTTGCGATCGAGCTGCCTCAGATCCGCGGGGGTCTTGATACGATCCAGTAGGGACACCGGATCACTCCTTATGTCGAAATCGTGTTTTCAGAAGATACCGGCATGGACCGTGCCGGGAAGTCGAAACCATTCAGCGGTCGGCGACAGAATACCCTCCAATCCCGTCCTCGCTCCACGCCGGCGAAACCTCTCGTTCGTGACCGGCACCGTGGTCTACCGGTTTCGATCCACGACGTACCGCGCCAGCGCCTCCAGGGGCTCGGAGTCGAGACCCACCGAAGTGAGGGCTTCGATCGCGGCGTCGACCTCGCCCTGCGCCCGCCTCCTCGCGCCTTCGAGGCCGTGGAGCGCCACGTACGTCGATTTGTCCAGCTGTGCATCGCTGGGGTTCTTTCCCAAAGCTTCGGCCGAGGCCGTGTCATCGAGAATGTCGTCGGCGATCTGGAACGCGAGACCGATGGCCTGTCCGTAGATCTCCAACGCCCGCACCCGGTCCTCGGCTGCCTGCGCCGCCCGGGCTCCGAGGGTCAACGCGGCTGTGAGGAGCGCGCCCGGCTTCCGACGATGGAGGTCGCCGAGAGCTTCGGCGCCGAGGGCTTCGCCCTCGCCCAGAAGGTCCAACCACTGGCCGCCCACCATGCCTCCCGCTCCCGCCGCTTCCATGAGCGAGCG
>CALJKZ010000493.1 GCA_937983085.1 uncultured Gemmatimonadales bacterium | reverse complement strand
TCGCCGAGCGGGAGACCATCGCACGCTACGCCGGCGAGGAGTCGGTGGGTCTCCTGGTCTTCAAGGAGTCGGGAGCCAACACGGTTCGCGTCTCCGAGGCCGTTCAGGAGGTGGTTGAGCAACTCATGGTCGAGTACCCGGCCATGACCATCGATGTCGCCGACGATCAGGCCGGCTTCATCGCCGACTCCATCTCCAACGTGGTCCAGGCGCTGGTGTTCGGAGGCCTCCTCGCCTTCCTGGTGCTCTTCCTCTTCCTCCGGGACACGCGCTACCCCTTCGCCATCGCCCTGGCCATCCCCATCTCGGTGGTGGGGACGTTCGCCCTCATGGAGGCGGCAGGCGTGAGCCTGAACATCATGAGCCTCGGCGGGCTCGCGCTGGGCGTGGGCATGCTGGTGGACAACTCCATCGTCGTGCTGGAGAACATCTTCCGGCACCGGGAGGAGTTGGGCGCCGACCCCCTTTCGGCGGCTGCCGCGGGGGCCGAGGAAGTGCAGTCGGCCATCACCGCTTCGACGCTTACCACCATCTCGGTCTTCGGGCCCATCATCTACGTGGAGGGGGTGGCCGGGGAGCTTTTCGAGGACCTCTCGCTGGCGGTGGCCTTCTCCCTCCTGGCGTCGCTTCTCGTGGCGCTGACGCTTCTGCCCTCCCTCGCCGCGCGCTTCGGAGTGGCGGCGGGGCCGCCGCCGGTGCCGGCGAAGGACGGAGCGGAGGGCCCGGAGAGCGGATGGCGGCGACTGGCGTGGCGCGTGCGCCGCGTGGCCACGGCGCCGCTTCGTTGGGCCGCCGCGGCGGGACGACTGGGCGGAGAGCTGGTGCGTTTCTGGGGCCGGGAGGTGGGCGGAGCCATCGGTCGGGCGGCCCGACCGGGGCTCGACGCTTTCGACCGTCGGTTCGCGGTCTTCGCCCGCCAGTACCATGCGGTCCTCGAGTGGGCCCTCGACCGCAGCGCGGGGGTGCTGACCGTCTCGGCGATGGCGTTGGCGGCCACGGTGCTCCTCGCCGTCGCCCTCCCCCGGGATCTCCTCCCCGACGTCGATCAAGGCGCCTTCACCCTCTCCCTCGAACTCGAGGAGGGGACGTCGCTGGCGGCCACCGACGAGGCGGCCCGCTCCATCGAGCGCGCCGTCCTCGACGATCCGGACGTGGAGACGGTCTTCACCAGCGTGGGACGCGATGTGCGGGCGTATTCCCAGGGTGAAGAGGCCTCGGGTCTGCACACGGCGACGTTCCAGGTCCGGGTCCGTCCCGGCGTCTCCACGGACGAGGTGGCGGGTCGGGCCCGGGAGCTGGCGGCCCGGTTTCCCGCGGGGGCCCTGGCGGTGGAGACGGGTCAGGCGACGGCGCTGGGCGCCATGCTCGGGGGCGCCGAGGCCGACGTCTCGGTGCGGGTGCGCGGCGAGGATCTGAACGCGGTCTACGCCCATGCCCAGCGGGTGGCGGAACGGGTGGCGGCCGTGGAGTCGGTGGCCAACGTCCGCATCGGGACCGAGCAGGGCCAGCCCCAGATCCAGATCGAGATCGACCGGGCGGCGTGCGCGGCGTACGGCGTGGACCCCCGCATCGTGGCCGAGACGGTGGACCGGGCCATGCGCGGCGACGTGGCCACCGAGTTCGTCGACTTCGACCGGAAGATCGATGTCGTGGTCCGGTATCCCGACGACATGCGCTACTCGCGGGCGACGCTGGAGGGGCTTCGAGTGCGGGGTATCCCCATTCGGGAACTGGTGGTGGTGCGCGACGCCCTGGCGCCCGCGGAGGTGCGGCGGGAAGACCAGTCGCGGGTTGTGCCGGTGTATGCCGACGTCGTGTCCGGGGGCCTCGCCCAGGCCATCGAGGACATAGACGCGACGCTGGCAGCGCTGCCCCCAACGGCGGACGTGCGGTGGGAGGTGGGGGGTGAGAACGAGGAGATGCGCCGCTCCTTCCGGGACCTGGCGTTCGCCTTCGGGCTGGCCCTCATCCTCGTGTACATGATCCTGGCCGCCCAGTTCGAGTCCTTCGTGCACCCGTTCACCATTCTCATGTCGGTGCCGTTGGCCCTGGTGGGCGCGGTGGTGGCGCTCATCCTCACCGGCCAGGGGCTCAACACCATGAGCCTCATCGGCGCGGTGATCCTGGTGGGCATCGTCGTCAACGACGCCATCGTGAAGGTGGACTTCATCAACCAGGCCCGGCGTCAGGGACGTGAGCTCCGGGACGCCATCCTCGAGGCGGGAAGGGTCAGGCTGCGTCCCATCGTCATGACCACGGTCACGACGGTGCTGGGGCTCCTGCCCATGGCGCTGGGCATCGGCCGGGGCTCGGATCTCCGGGCTCCCTTGGCCATTGCCGTCATCGGGGGGCTGCTGGTGGCCACCGCCCTCACCCTCATCATCGTCCCGGTGGTGTATCAGACGGTGGAACGGGTCCGCTCATGATCGGCATGAGCCTGCGGCGACCCGTAGCCGTGGCCATGACGTACGCGGCCGTTGCGCTGCTGGGGGTGGCCGCGTGGCGCAACATCCCCATCGAGCTGCTGCCCGACACCGAGCTGCCGCGCCTCAACGTCACCGGCTCGTGGCGGGGGGCGTCGCCGGAAACGGTGGAGGCCTTCCTCACCGCGCCCCTGGAGTCGGCCATCCAGCAGGTGCGCGGCGTGGAGCGCATCGTCTCCGAGTCCTTCGAGCAGCAGGGGATGGGCACGGCGCAGATCACCGTCGAGTTCCAGCGCGACGTCGACATGGACTTCGCCCGCCTCGACCTCTCCGAGCGCATCGCCACCCTGGAGGAGTCGCTCCCTCCGGGCGTCGGGCGCGTCGCCGTGAGTCAGTACGTCCCCGACGAATTCCAGGAGCAGAACAGCCCCTTCCTGCTCTATACGTTCACGGGGCCGTACACGCTGGAGGCCCTACGACGTCATCTCGACGAGATCGTGGCGCCGGAGATCACCCAGGTCGACGGCGTGTCGCTGGTCCAGGTCTTCGGGGGGCGGGAGCGGCGCCTGGAGATCGAGTTGGACGAGGAGGAGATCGGCGCTCTCGGGCTCGATCCCCTCACGGTGCAGCGCTCCATCGCCGATCTCGATCTGGTGCGCGAGGCCGGAGTCGTGCGTCAGGGCTCGTCGGAGCGGACCATCACCATCATGAACCGTCCGGCGAGCGCCGACGACGTCCGCAACGCCGTCATCTCGTCCGCCGGAGGGACGCCCATCCGGGTGAGGGACATCGCCACCGTCCGCGATACCTACGAGGAGGCCCGGGCGCTGTCGCGCATCGACGGCCAGGCGGCCGTGGGCTTCCAAGTCTTCAAGGGCATTGGCGTGAACACTGTGCGCACCGCGGAGGCGGTGCGGAACCGTGTGGCCGAGCTGGAGACGCTCCACCCCTTCGGCAGCCAGCTCATCCTCGAAGACGACATGAGCGAGGACATCGAGCGTCAGCTCACCGACCTCCGGACCCGCGCCCTCTTCAGCGCCTTGGTCATCTTCTTCGTGCTCCTGGCTTTCCTCCGGTCCTTCCGGTCGGCGGCGCTCATCTTCACCACCATCGCCTTCAGCGTCCTCATCGCCCTCAACCTCATCTACTTCGGAGGTCTGACGCTCAACCTGTTGACCCTCATGGGGTTGGCCATGGGCTTCGGCCTCATCGTGGACAACGCCATCGTGGTGCTGGAGAACGTCTACCGGCGGTGGCAGGGAGGCGAAGTGGCGGAGGCGGCCGCCGAAGCCGGGGCGAAGGAGGTGGTGTTGCCCATTCTGGCCTCCACGGCGACGACCCTCATCGTCTTCGTCCCGTTCGTCTACCTCCAGGGCGACCTCCGGGTGTACTACGTGCCGTTGGCGGTTGTGGTGGGCCTGACCCTCGTGGCGTCGCTCTTCGTGGCGTTCACCTTCATCCCCTCCTTGTCGGCTCGGCTGCTCGCCTCCGGCGGACGTCCTCGCCCCGGGCGTACGGGGCAGGTCGCGGCGGCGGGCGCGACGGTCGCTACCCCGGGCGCCGTGGCCGGCGTGGACGCTGCTCCCACCGATCCGACTGTGGGCGCGCCCTTCTACATCCGCTTCTACGCCGACCTGGTGGGCCTCACCGTGCGGTTCCCCTGGACGGCCATGCTCATCACGGCGATGGCGTTCGGGAGCTCGTACTACCTCTTCGACCGATACGTGAGCACGTGGGCCATGTGGGGCGGGGGAAGGGGGCAGGACACGTACATCCAGGTCCAGATCACGCTGCCCCGGGGCTCGAACCTCGAGCGCACCGACGAGCTCATGCGGTTCTTCGAGGAGCGCGTGGCCCAGATCCCCGAGGTGGAGCGCTACCGGTCGGACATCCGCGAAACGTTCGGCTCCATGCGCATCACCTTTCCGGACTCCATCGAGAACACCCAGATCCCGGTGGTCATCAAGGAACAGATGATGGCGTACAGCCACACCTTCACCGGCGCGGAGGTGCGGGTCTACGGCTACGAACCGTCGTTCTACTGGGGCGGGGGTTCGGCCCCCAACTACGGCATCCAGGTGCTGGGCTACAACTACGAGCGGGTGCGCGACATCGCCGAGGGAGTGGGCGCGCGGCTCCAGCGGCTGAGTCGTGTCGTGGACGTGGACACCAATGCCAACTCCAACCGTTTCCGCCGCGACAAAGCGTGGGAGTTCGTCGTCACCGTGGACCGCGATCGTCTGTCCACCTATGGACTTACGGTCGATGACCTCGTCGGACGCTTGAACGCTGCCGTGGCGGGCACCGCCGGCCTGAGTCGGCTGAAGCTGGGAGGCGAGGAGGTCCAGTTCCAGGTCAAACTCGCCGACAACCTGGAGACGGACATCCTGGACCTGAGGGAGACCCTCATCGACACGCCCGACGGCCGGCGCATTCGGCTGGGCGAGGTGATCACCGTCGATCAGCGCGACGTTCTGGCGCGCATCCGGAGGGAGGACCAGCAGTACGAGCGGACGGTGGCGTACGAGTTCCGGGGGCCGGCCCGACTGGGTGACGTGATCCACGAGCAGATCATCGCCACCACCGAGGTCCCGCCCGGATACACCGTGAAGGCCGGAGACCGAGGCTTCTTCATCGACGACGAAGAGCGGACGCAGATCGTGATGGTCCTCGCCATCGCGCTCCTCCTCGTCTACATGGTCACGGCGGCCCTCTTCGAGTCCTTCCGGCAACCGCTCTGCGTGATCCTCACCGTGCCCATGGCCCTCATCGGGGTCTACCTCATCTTCTTCCTCACCGACGCGTCGTTCACACGTGAGGCGTACGTGGGGGTCATCATGATGCTGGGCATCGTGGTGAACAACGCCATCCTCCTGGTGGACCACGTGAACGGCATCCGGCGCCGCTGGCCCGACCTGCCCGTGCGCGACGCCCTCGTGAAGGGCACCCTGGAACGGGTCCGACCCCTCCTCATGACCACCACCACCACGGTGCTCGGGCTCCTGCCCCTCGTCGTCTTCGGGGACGCAACGGGGAGCAACATCTGGGACGCCCTCGCCCTGGTGCTCATCGGGGGACTGCTCTCGTCCACCATCTTCGTCCTCACCATCACTCCGGCTGCGTACCACGTGGTGGAGCGCGGCGTGTCCTCCAAGAGGGACGCGACTGTCTCCCCCGCGGGACTCGCCGGCCCGGTAGCCGCCCCGGAAGGCGCCGTCTGACGGGCTTTCGTGCGGTTCGACGCATGGCACATACCTTGCGCTCCGTGGTAGTAGTCACGCGTAGAACGCAAGGCAGCGGGGGGACACAACCATGGTGCGTAGCGCACTGACCCGGGCGACCATCGTCGCTCTCATCGCCGTCGCGGCTCCAGGCACCGTGAGTGCCCAGGGCGGGGACGGTTTTCTCTTTCGGGAGCCCCGGGTCACGCTGAAGTTCGAGACGGGATACGGCTTCCAGCGGGCTCAGGGAGCCATCTTCGACGACCTGCTGGCCCGCCAGACGTTGGACCGGCGGTCCTTCGACAGCCCCTACCTGGGCGGTGAGTTCGCCGTTCGGGTCAACGAGCAGGTCGACGTCGCCCTGGGAGTGGGCTACCAAGGCTCGTCGACGGTTTCCGAGTTGTGGGACTGGGAAGGGACCGACGGTCTCCCCATCGAACAGTTGAACGAGTTGACGTTGGTTCCGGTGGTGGTGAGCGGGCGCTACTTCCTCAAGCCGCGGGGGCGCTCCATCGGGCGCTTCGCGTGGATTCCGGAGAAGGTGGTGCCCTACTTGGGAGCCGGCATCGGGCTCATGTCGTACTCGCTGGAGGTCTCCGGCGAGTTCGTGGACGAGAGCGACCCCGGCCTCCCCATCTACTCCGATCGCCTCTCCACGTCGAGGAACACCTTCCTGGCTCGCGGCGCCGCCGGTGTCGAGCTCGCGCTGGGAAGCCAGTTCGTGGTGAACGGGGAGGCTCGCTACAATTATGCACGCGGCTCGCTGGACAACGATTTCTCGGGTTTCGGTGACATCGACCTCGACGGCTTCCAGCTCGTCGCCGGCGTCGCAGTCCGCTTCTAGGAGAGCAGGATGAACACACATCGACTCATGGCGCTCACCGGACGTTTGGGTTTCGGCGTGGCCACGGCCCTCGTACTCCTCGCCGTGCCGGCCCAGGCCCAGCAGATGGACTCCCGCTGGCAGCCCTTCGTCGGCTGCTGGGAGGCCGTCGGCTCCGAGGACGAGATCGGGCTGCTTTGTTTCGCGCCCTCCGACGAAGGCGTCCTCCTGACCAACGTCGTGGACGGAGAGGTGGCTTCCACCGAGCGGCTCGTCGCCGACGGTGAGCAGCGGCCCATCAACGCCGAGGGGTGCGAGGGGTGGGAGAGCGTTCAGTTCTCCGCCGACGGACGGCGCGCCTTCACCCGCACCGAGTTCACGTGCAGCGAGGGCGAGGTCCGCTCGGGCACGGGCGTGATGGCGTTCACGGCGCCCAACTTCTGGGTGGACGTGCGCGAGCTCGACGTGGACGGCGAGAAGGTGGCGTGGGTCCAGGAGTACCTGCTGGCCGACGCCGAGACCCTCGCCGAGGCCGGGGTCGCTGATCCCGCCGGCGACCCGCGCCTTGCGGTTCGCACGGCGCGCCCGGACGCTGCGGCCGAC
>CALJKZ010000492.1 GCA_937983085.1 uncultured Gemmatimonadales bacterium | reverse complement strand
TCACGGACGATCTGTCGCGACCCCCGGGCATCGTCGCCAATACGGCGCGGTGGCTGGTCCATTACCTCATGAAGTGGTCCAACAAGGACCCGCGGCGAATCGCGCGGGCGCTGGTGGATCTCGCCGACAAGGTCCGCTCCTGCGCCATCTGCGGGAACTTCACGGAGCAGGAGGTCTGCGACATCTGCGTGAGCCCTCGGCGCGACCGATCGCTCCTGTGCGTCGTGGAGGAGGCCTACGAGGTGAGCGCCATCGAACGGACGGGGCAGTATCGGGGCCTCTTCCACGTTCTGGGGGGTCGGCTGTCGCCCCTGGACGGGATTGGGCCTGACGAGCTGAACGTGGCCGCGCTGCTCAGCCGTATCGGCGAAGCGGAAGGCGAGATCCAAGAGGTCATCGTTGCCACGAACGCCTCGGTGGAGGGGGAGGCGACGTCCGTCTACCTCGAGCAGGAGATCCGTCCCATGGGCCCGCGAGTCACCCGCCTGGCACGCGGCATTCCGGTAGGGAGCGATCTCGAATACGTTGATGGTACGACAATCGCTCAGGCCCTGGCGGGCCGCCGAGAAATGTGACGATGGACAAGAGGCTTCGAACAGCTGGATTGACGGTGCTGGCGGCCGCTGCGGCGGGCGCCCTGGCGGCGGTCATCATTCGAGGCCAGATCTCGCGCTATCAGCGCGACCTGTTCAGCCCCCGAGCGTTCAAGCGGCTCGCCGCGCTGGGCCACATCAGCAGGGAACCGGCGTCGGTGGATCTGATCCGCTTGCTGCGCGACTTCATCGCGTGGGAGCCTCGTCGCATGCTGCGCGAGAGGGCCCAGGCCATCGTCGATCGGATGCTCGAAGAGGCCGACGCCCGAAGGATCGGCGTCAAAGCGGAATCCGCTTGAATTCAGGAGCCTTGCACCTCGCGACGGGCCTGCCGAGTTTAGGGACCGTCGTCCGTTCCCGGACCGCCCTGAGGGCGCGCGACGTCGGAACGTCGTGCCCTTTTCTTCAGGATCGAAACGGAGATCCCGTGACCACACGCTTCGCAAATCTGGGGAGGTAGCGTCGACCCATGTCGATGATCAACTACGCCTCACGTGAGATCAACTGCAAGATCGTGTATTACGGGACGGGTCTAGGAGGGAAGACCACGAACCTGGAGTACATCTACTCGCGTGTGAATCCGGAAACGAAGGGGAAGATGATCTCCCTCGCCACGGAGACGGAACGCACGCTCTTCTTCGACTTCCTTCCCATCGATCTGGGCGAAGTCCGGGGATTCAAGACCCGTTTCCACCTCTACACCGTGCCGGGTCAGGTGTATTACAACGCCAGTCGCCGCCTCATTCTGAAGGGCGTCGACGGCATCGTCTTCGTGGCCGACTCGCAGGCCGCCCGCGCCGAGGCGAACATCGAGTCCATGCACAACCTGTACGAGAACCTCGAGACCTACGGCTACGATCTCGAAACGATCCCCTTCGCGATCCAGTACAACAAGCGCGACCTCGACGACATTCTCCCGCCTGAAGACCTCCGGGCCCAGATCAACCCCATGGGCGTCCCGGACTTCGAGGCCGTCGCCATCGAGGGTACGGGTGTTTTCGAGACGCTCTCGTGCGTAAGCAAGCTGGTCGTCGAAGAGCTTTCCTAGGCCGCCGAAGCGGGTTCGCGCTCCGGGATCGGTGACGTCGTGAGCGCCAGCCGGGTCAATTTGCCCAACGTCATCACCATCTCCCGGATCGCGATCTGTCCGGTGATCTTCTGGCTCGCGCTCTCGCCAGGCCTCACGGCCCGGTTCGCGGCGTTCGGCCTCTTCGTTGCGGCCGGGCTCTCCGACGTGTGGGACGGCTACCTCGCCCGGCGCTACGATCAGATCACGGACATGGGCAAGCTGCTGGATCCCATCGCCGATAAGCTTCTCCTGGTCGTGACGCTCATCCCGTTCTACATCATCTCGCTGCGGGGCGAGGTTCTCGATGCGGTCCCGTTCTGGGGACCGTTTCCGCTGTGGGTGCTGCTGGTCATCTTCGGCCGCGAACTCTTCATCACCGTCTTCCGGGCGTATGCGGCCCGTCGAGGCGTCGTCATCGCGGCCGGAGCATCAGGGAAGCGAAAGGCCCTGTTCCAGATGCTCTTCATCGGCGGACTCCTCCTCTGGTACCCTCTGGCCCGACTGGGCGCCGCCGAGGGGTGGGACGGATGGTTCTGGAGCTTCTTCGACGCGGGGCTCCGCCTCTGGGTCGCTATCACGCTGGCCGTGGCCATCGTGCTCACCGTCTACTCCATGATCGACTACCTCTGGTCGTACCGGAGGGTCGTAGGCATCAAGGACTGACGTGGGAGAGCCCCAGGGAGCCACCGCCGCCATCGTAAGCATCGGGAACGAGCTCCTTTTCGGGGAGACGGTGGACACCAACGCCGCGTGGCTGGGCCGGCACCTTGCAGGACGTGGCATCAGGGTGGTGCGGGGCTACACGGTCGGCGACGTCGCCGAGGACATCGAGGAGGCGCTACGCCTCGCCATGGAGGGGACCGACCTGGTCATCATGACGGGAGGTCTGGGGCCGACGCCTGACGATCTCACCAAAGACGTGGTGGCCGCCCGCTTCCATCGCGATCTGGTGGTGGACGCAGGCGCCGAAGCGCGTGTACGAGCCCACTTCATGGCCTCGGGCTACGACGACATCCCCGAGCGGAGCCGTGGCCAGGCGGAGATTCCCCGCGGGGCCGTGGCGCTGGAGAACCCGTCTGGCACCGCTTCGGGGATCCTCGTGGAGGAGGAGGGCGTCACCATCGTGATGCTGCCCGGTGTCCCCCGGGAACTGGTGGACCTCGTGGAAGGGGCACTGGCGCCGCACCTGGACGCCATCGCCGGGGCCCGGACCCACCACCGGGTGGTCCACACCACCGGCCTCGCCGAGACGAGCCTGGCGGAGCAGCTGGAGCCGGCCTTGGAGGCCACCCCTGCCGCGGCAAAGGCCGGCATCGATCTGGCCTACCTCCCCGACCTCAGGGGCGTCGACCTCCGCTTCACCATTCGGGGCGGCTCGGCCGAGGACGCCGGCGCCCGCTTCGACGACCTGCTCACCCACCTCGACCCGGTGCTGCGGCCCTGGAGGTTCGATGCGGAGGGGGGTGACATCGCGGAGGCGGTGTCCGCCCGTCTCCGTCGGCGAGCTGCCCGCATCGTCGTTGCGGAGAGCTGTACCGGCGGCCTGGTGGGGAAACGGCTCACCGACGTCGCCGGGGCCTCCGCAGTGTTCGTCGGGGGCGTCCTGGCCTACGACAACGACGTGAAGGTTCGCGAACTGGGCGTCCGGGAGGACGATCTGGAGCGCCATGGGGCGGTGTCGGAAGTCGTGGCCCGTCAGATGGCCGAGGGCGTCGCCAGCCGCTTCGGGGTGGAGGTGGGGATCGGGGTCACGGGCGTCGCGGGACCCGCCGGCGGGAGTGAAGAAAAGCCGGTGGGAACCGTATGGATTGCGACCTACGTGGACGGCCACGTCGAGGCGGCCCACCACCGTTTCTCGGGCGACCGCTCCGCGGTGCGGGAACGCGCCGCCCAGGCCACACTGGCCGCTGTGTACCGACGACTGACCGACGGCGGCGACGGGGTCTGAACCCAGGCCCGCCGCCTTTGTATCTTTTCACGCCGGCGATGGCACGTCCCATCGCCCCACCCATCGTATCGAAGGCTCAGCATGACCGAACAGACGACCAACGAGGACGAGACGGTGGACGCGGAGGCCATGGAGGCCGGCGCGTCCGAAGACGGCCATCTCGAAAGCGATCCGGGGACGGACGACACGGCCACCACGTCCGGCATGGACGAAGGGGCCACCGAGGAAGCGATCGATACGGGCGCGGCGCCCACGTCTCCCGCCCGCGAAGGCGGCGACGAGGAAGGCGATTCGCAGAGCGAGCTCGGCGACCTCCAGTCCGAGTTCGACGCCCTCAACGATCGACATCTCCGGCTGGTGGCCGAGTTCAACAACTTCCGCCGTCGGAGTGAGCAGGAGCGCATGGCGGCGTGGACGCGGGCGCAGGCCGATCTCGTCGGCAAGCTCCTGGATGTTCTCGACGACCTCCAACGGGTGGCCGACCTCGACCTGTCCAACGCCTCGGTGGAAGCGATCATGGAGGGCATCGACCTGGTGGAGCGGAAGTTCCTCCGTCAGCTCGAGGAGGCCGGGGTGGAGATGGTGGATCCGACCGGACAGCCCTTCGACCCCGAGCGGATGGAGGCCATGATGCGGGTCCCGGTCGAGAGCGACGACCAGGTGGACACCGTGGCCCAGGTTTTCCAGAAAGGGTATTCTCTCAAAGGCACTCTCGTCCGGCCCGCCCGGGTGAGCGTGTACACGCAGGGCTGACGATCCGTGGCCGGCGCGAAGAACTTCTACAAGGTCCTCGGCGTGAGCGAGAAGGCCGACGCCGAAGAGATCAAGAAGGCATACCGGAAGCTGGCCAAGAAGTACCACCCCGACGCCAACCGAGACGACCCGAAGGCTGCGGAGCGGTTCAAGGAGGTGGGTGAGGCCTACGCGGTGCTGAGCGACGCCAAGAAGCGGAAGCAGTACGACCAGATGCGACGCTTCGGCGGCCTCGGTGGCTTCGGAGCAGGAGCCCAGCGCGGCGGGCCCCGTCCGCCGGGAGGAGGCGCCCCGGGCGACCCGGGCTTCTCCTTCGACGACCTGCAGGGCGGTTTCGGCAACATTTCCGACCTGTTCAGCTCGCTCTTCGACCTGGGCAAGAAGGGACAGGAAGAGGCGGCGCCGGGAGGCGCGAAGAAGAGCAGCGGCCGCCAGAAGGGCGAGAACGTCGAGTACGTGGTGGAGATTCCCTTCCTCACCGCGGCGCGGGGAGGGAAGATCTCGGTGAACGTCGCCATAACCGAAGACTGCGCCACGTGCGGCGGGGACGGCGCGAAGCCCGGCACGTCCCTCAAGCGCTGCGAGGAGTGCGGCGGCAGCGGCAACGTCTCGTTCGGACAGGGCGGGTTCGCCGTGAAGCGGCCCTGTCCCGCATGCTTCGGACGCGGGAAGCTGCCGGAGACGCCGTGCGCATCCTGCGCCGGGCGGGGGACCGTCCGCCAGCAGCGGAAGATTTCTCTGAACGTCCGACCCGGCGTCGAGACCGGATCGAAGGTCCGCCTGTCGGGCCAGGGGGAGCGGGGCCGCTCCGGTGGCCCTCCCGGCGACCTCATCATCACCTACAAGGTGAAGCCCCACCGCTTCTTCCGTCGCGAGGGGCTGGACATCCACGTGTCCGTTCCCATCAACATCGTCCAGGCCACGCTGGGCTCGAAGATCCGGGTGAAGACCATCTCGGGGAAGAAGGTGGTCCTCAACATCCCGAAGGGGACCCAGTCGGGCACCAAGTTCCGCATCCGCGGACAGGGAATCGAGAAGGGCGAGCGGAAAGGAGACCAGTACGTGGAGGTCATGGTCACCGTGCCCGAGGAGCTGTCCGACGAAGAGCAGAAGGCCATGCAGGAGTTCGCCGAGGCCACGGGGCTGAAGCACTGAGCCTCGCCCGCTTGGGCGCTACTCCTGAGTGATCCTCCGGGCCCGGGCCCGAATCGACGGCGCCCGATCGGAGAGGGCCGAGGCGAGCGCGGCCTGGGCTTCGTCGAAGAATCGCGGGTGGGATGATGCAATGCGGTACAGGGCGTCGACGGCCCACGCCCGGACGAACGTGGCTCTGCTCCCGAGGCAACGCCGTGCGAAGTCGGCATACTCCTCCACCACCGACTCGGAAAGCTCCAGGTAGGCCACCATCTGGCAGGCGTGGAGCGAGGCGTGTCCGTCGGGAAGGGACGTGAGTGCCCCACCGAGGCGCACGACGTCCGCGACGCCGAGGCGCCGTCCCCGCTTCACGTACGCCTTGAGAAGCCAAGTGGCGGCAACCTGCGCCATGGCGTCGTCACCCTCGGCGATGTCCAGGAGTTCGTCCACCACCTCGTCGGTTGGTTCGTAGTCCGCCCGAACGCCCTCGAGCAGGCGCGTGTTCTTGCCGTCGAAGTCGGCGAGACGGGTGCGGAGAGCCACGGCGGAGCGCTCCCCGGTTTCAGAGGGCGGCGCCCAGAACGGCCCCGGCGATGCGACCGCCTCCCAGCACGCGCTCGCCCTGGAAGATGACGGCCGACTGTCCGGGCGTGATGGCCGGCTGCGCCTCGTCTAGCTCCAGCATGACCAGTGCGTCGGGCGCACCGTCCTCCACACGAGTGCGCACCGTAGCCTCCACCAGAGGCGCCCGATACCGAAGCTGCACGCGCACGGGATGGCCGTCGCCGGGTGGGTCACCGAGCCAGTTCACCTCGCGGACGTCCACCAGGTCGCGGAAGAGCTCCTCGCGGGAACCGATGACGACC
>CALJKZ010000491.1 GCA_937983085.1 uncultured Gemmatimonadales bacterium | reverse complement strand
GGGAGCGCCCCGGCGAAGGAGGTGCTACCCTGGCAGCAGTCGGCTGGTCTCACCCTCCGTAAGGCAGGCCAACAACGCGGTTGGTTTGCCAGGCGGGCGGTCGGGTCATCAAGATTCCAATCCGTCAGGAGGCACCCAGATTCTCCGGAGTGGACCAGCTGAGCAACGACAAGCGAAGGGTGGCGGTGCGACTCATACTCGCGATCTCGACTCTTGCGTTGAGCGTGTTCGCGAGCTGTGAGACACGACACACCGGGGCTGAGGCAACCGCTCCGTTCGAGCAAGTCTTTCCGACCCTTCGTGCCCTTGATCTTGTCGATGACGCCACCGCACCACTCGGGTCGCCGATCGCGTTGGCACATTGGGAAGGCGACTGGGTCCTCGCCGACCAGATGCTGGGAGAACTGAAGGTCTTCGACTCGACGGGGCGTTGGCGTCAGACCATCGGAAGCGGTGGGGAGGGGCCTGGGGAGTTTTCTTGGCCGGTGAGCCTTGCCGTCACGTCTGACGGGCTCCTCGCCGTGCTCGATCGCTCGTTGAATCGCGTGTCCTACTTCGACAGGGCGGGCGCGGTCGTGTCCGATTGGGTGGCACCCCCAGGACGCTTCTCGTCGATCGCAGTGCTGGAGGACGGCCGCGTGATTCTTGCCGGTTACCTCGCCGATGGATCCGGGGACGACGAACACACGGTGCACGTACTTTCACCGACCGGGGAGCTATCCGGATCGCTCCACCCCCGGGACTCTGCATGGCGGCCGACTGAGCGAAACTTCTCCTCTGTCCACCTCTCCGTGCGCGGCAGCCAGGTAGCGACCGTCGAGTCCGGATCGAATCGGGTCTTCGTTACGGACCTGTCCGACATGACGACCCGTGAGATCGTAGTGGAGAGCCCCGAATACCGTCCGGTGCAGTGGCCCGAGCAACTCGGTGGCGGACTCGATTCGGCGACGGCGTGGTACCACCGTCAAACCTGGATTACCCGGCTTCTCCTTCTCGAAGGCGGGTTGGTCGTCCGCCTCTCCACCTTCCCGGACGGTACTGCGGAGGCGAGATGGGTGGTGACGGATGGCTCGGGAAGGAGTCTTGTGTCCACGAAACCCAACCAGGGCGAGACACTCAACATCGCGCTCTCGGACGACCGATTTGCCGGGTTTTGGTCCGATGACTACGGGAACGTCGCGATTGGGGAGTTTGGGTTTGGGCTGGAATGGCGGGACGACGGTGCCTTCTAGCACGAAGTTGCGGTTGCGGGGCGGCCTTGTGATGGAGCAGCCCTGTCACAGGATGTCCGAATCACTTGTTGGTAGGGCGTGAGCGAACATGCTGCGCGAGGAGTCCCATGCGTAGTAGAATTCCGGGACGTTAGGCCGCAGTCCACACAGATGTTCGTGGCGCCCACGTCGACGTGCGCGTACAGGCTGGGCTGTGGGACCCTCGTGAACGGGTGAGCCGAGTGAAGACCCTCCGTGCCGACAGCATCCGAAGCGCCGTTCGCGAACTCCTCATCATCGTGGTTGGCATCCTCCTCGCACTGCAGGTGGACACCTGGAATCAGGCCAGGGTCGATCGGCGGACGGCTGCGTCCTATCTGGAGCGCCTCGAGAACGACCTGAGAAGCGACTCCAGCAGGCTGGCCTCTCTGCGCGACTTCTCGGAGTTCTCCTTGCGGGTCGCGAATGGCGTGTTGACCATGACCGATGCGACTTCACCTCCCGACAGTCTCGGTCTGTTCATTGGCGCAGCCCGAGGGGTCGAATTCTTCGAGCCCCGAGTGGCGTCGTATCAGGACATGGTCAACACGGGTCAACTGGGACTGATCGACAGTGTCGAGTTACGCGATCTCCTGATCCAGTACCACGAGGTGGAAACAGGCGATTGGTTGGCATCCTGGTCCGACCACCTCCGCCGAACGCACTGGGAGGAGTATGCCAGGTACCTCACTGTGCATGTCGATCCGCGAAGTATTCCAAACCCCGGGGAAGGTCCGCTACCAGTGGAGTTCCTCACCGATTGGAACGCCTTTCGGGCCGATCCCACCCTTCGGACAGCCGTGCTGAATATCTGGGCTGTCCACGAGGCCTCGTTGGTCAACTACGAGGACCTGTCGGCATTGGTGAACGAGATTCTTGAAGCGATGCGGACCCATCGAGTATGACTGCGCCTGCGGCCCCCGCCGCGAGGTTTCTGATTCCAAGGACGTGAACGATGCCTGATTCCCCAGCATCACGCGTTGGCGGCGTACTGAGCGCCGACATCGCCGTACCTGAGCACGCGAAAGAGTTGCACTTCTACGCGCGCATCCTGACCACGGGAGAGGCTCCGCTGTGGCGGGACGATCTCATGAACAACCGTGGCGCACCGATCATCGGGCTCGGGGAGCAGAGCCCTGAGTACGGTGACCTACCCCTTCAGTGGATGCCCCACATTCAGGTCGCGGATGTCGCGGCCAGTGTCGAGCGCGCCTTGGCTCGAGGTGGGGGTGAGGTCATGCATCAGAAGGATGAACGTGGGCAGAGCTCATGGGCCGTGCTGTCCGATCCGAACGGGGCGGTTTTCGGGATCGTCCCGACCGTCGAGCCTGAGGCAGTTCAGGCGCATGACGAAGACGCAGAGCCCGACTCTGCGGGACGCATTGCTTGGCTCGACCTTACCGTTGCGGATGCACCTTCCACGCGGGACTTCTATCGGGACGTCGTGGGGTGGACGGTCGAGGACGTCACAATGGAGGACGGCGACGGCGAGTACGCCGACTACGCGATGTGCCGACCTGACGGAGCCCCGGTGCCGGGCGGCTGCCATGCGCGTGGGGTGAACCAGGGCATCCCGCCCGTATGGATGATCTGCCTCCCCGTCGGCGATCTGGAGGAGAGTCTGGCCCGGGTACGGGACGGCGGCGGCGAAGTGGTCGAGGCGAGGAAGGGGAGTCGCGGCGAGCTTACGTACGCCGTGGTTCGCGATCCGGTCGGGGCGTTCATTGCCTTGGCGCCGGGCTGAGGGACGGGGACGGCCCAACCGTTTCTGACCAGCTGGGGACAGTGAGGGAGCATGGCCGTCGACAGTTGAACGCTCGG
>CALJKZ010000490.1 GCA_937983085.1 uncultured Gemmatimonadales bacterium | reverse complement strand
TCGCGACGTCGCGGCCGTGTCCGTCGCAGGCGGGCTCGCCTGGGCCGTCCGCGTGCTGCGCTCCCAGCTGCGGGTCTTTTAGCCCGGGCGTTCCAGCCCCGAGAAGCGAATCCGGCCGACGGGCCCCGTGGGGGCGTCCGTCGGCCGGATCACGGTCCTACGCGCCGGTGGCACCATCCACGGCGACGGGGAGACCTTTCACGTCCATGTCGAGCCAGAGGCCTTCAGGCTCTACCCCCGGGGCCAATGGGGCCGGCATCATCTCACCCGCCGGACCAAGCTGCTTCAGGTAACGGTAGACGGCACGGCGGTCCGCCTCACTCATGTGATTGACGCTGGGCCAGGGCATGGGCGGTAGCCCCACCCGCGTTCCCAGCATCTCCACCCACTGGTCCTCGGTCATGGCTTGCACCGACAGGCGGAGGTTGGGCGGGTAGGTGGTGCCCCACGGTCCGCGCCAACCGACCACCGAGCCCCGGAGCCACTCGGACTCGGGAATCTCACCGTTGGTCTCCATGTAGCTGTCGGTGTGGCAGTCGTTGCGCCCCGCGATCGAGGTGTTCTACCGCCCCGCTTCCTCCGGCGAGGATGCGGCGCTGGAGGCGATCATCGGCGCCCCAGCCTCGGCCGGGCGGCACGCCGCCGCCATGAGGCAGATGACCGCGACCAGTCCCACGTCCCTACGAAAGAGGGTCGGCCCCATGGCCGACCCGAAACGCGTATTCATGTCTTCCTTGCCTGCCTGGAAGGTCCTCGGAAGGTGGCGCGCCGGGCATCGGACGCGGAGCGACCTTCCTCGTGGGGAAAAATCGCAGCGAACCCGACGGCGCGGAAGTGGATGGGGGAAGTGGATCAGGGGGCAGTGGATGCGGGATAGGGTCACTGCGTAGGTTGGAGCATGGAGATCGCCGACTCACCCGTGCGCACCCGCGCACCGCGTCCGCTCAGAAGCCGGGGTCGTGGATCGACCCACTACCGGGGCCGGACCCCGGGCGCCGCCCTCCTCCCCATCGCCCTGGCCATGCTTGCCGTGGCGCTGGTGTCCCCGGCCGCCGATGGCCAGATCCGTCTCCGGGTGGTGGCTGATCCGCCTGGCCCGGACGAGGACAACCTGAACGGGGAGGTCGTCACCATCACCAATCAACGGACGGTGCCTCTGGATCTCTCCGGATGGTACCTCTGCGATGCCGTCGCGCACTGCTACACCTTTCCGGACGGCACTCGGGTCGGTCCTGGTGCCGCCATCCGTGTCCACACCGGCTCGGGCCGCGATACACTGGTCGATCTCTACATGGGTCGCAGCCGGCCCGTCTGGGACGATTGGGCGGACATGACCACCCTCCGCGACTCCGAGGGAGTAAGGCAGGCCCGGTGCTTGTGGGACCGGGGCCGGGGCATC
This sequence comes from uncultured Gemmatimonadales bacterium, assembly GCA_937983085.1. Lineage (GTDB taxonomy): Bacteria > Gemmatimonadota > Gemmatimonadetes > Longimicrobiales > Gaopeijiaceae > UBA2589. The sequence goes on along the minus strand of CALJKZ010000490.1, from coordinate 3,376 downwards.
AATTGCAGGAGTACGGCGCGCTAGCGAAAGGCGGGTGCCCGGCTACGTCGCCCTACGTAGAGTCAGGCTGACCCTGCCTCCATAGGCTGTCGGCATCAGATTCTCCGCGCCCCTGACCCGGAGTAGGACATGACGAGCCGAACCGCACCCCGATCCTTCGGCCTCGGGCTGTTTCTCCTTGCATGGACAGGCTGCACCACGTGGAGTCCGTCGCCGGCGGGGATCGAGGACCTCCTTCGTGACGGGAGTCCGTCCTCCGTCCGCCTGACCACCCACGATGGGCTGGTGGTCACCGCCCGTGATCCAGCCATCGCCGGCGACTCGGTGACGAGCACCCGGGAGGGCTGCAACCCGGTCACGTTGGCCTCCGGCCGGGAGATGTGCTTCGAGGGCACCGAGACCGTCGCGGTGGCCGCCATCGAGGACGTCCAGAGCGTCGAAGTCCAGAGGGTGTCGGCGGCGCGGGTCCTGGGTGTCACGGTGCTGACCCTGGGGGTCCTCTACAGCTTCGCGCTCTTCCAGACCTTCAACTGAGGTAGATGCCGGGGGCGGGACTCGAACCCGCAAGCCCTTTCAGGCGGGGGATTTTAAGCTCTGCCCCCTACCCCTCAAGAATCGGACAGCCCGGAAGATACGGGCATTTCGGAACCCCGCACATTGGGCTCGTCGTCCGATTCTTCCGTCCTTTCCGCTGGGTCCGGGGGACACTCGGGGGACAATGAGCCGACGGCGACTAACCGCCGAGCCGGCGCTCAGGGTTCGACTCACCCCGAAGCTCCTTCCTCGCTCGGTAGTGGGCTCGCCATGCCCTCTCGTGGGAAGCCCTAAATCGCTTGAACTCCCCTCGGGGCATCTTCCAGATCCGACCCGTTGTGTCCCTTACGTAGACCGTTCTCACGGTCTTGTGGGGATCAAACATCTCGTCGATCTCCGCCGGAGACGTTGCAACGGACTGGGCCTCCTCAAGTCGTCGATCGACGGCAATGTGCCACAGCTCCACCAACTCACCGCTCTTCTTCTCGACCCCAAACTGGTCGAACTCGATCACACGCCGACCGACGTTCGCGATGCGAACCTGAGTCGTCGGCTCGCTGTCGCCCGGAAGCGTCCAAACGCTGCCGCGCAGTCGGAGGGCAGCGCGATCGGATCGCTGGGCTCTCCATTGCAGAACCGCGACCACGGTCGCAACGACGGCGCCGTAGAGCGCCAAGGCGAAGGTGGCGTCAAAGGACATCGGAGTCGGTCTCCTCCTGGTTGGGGTCTCTCCAATGATACGGGGCAAGCACCGAGATCCATCGCGCTGCCTTCAGCCTCTCGACGGCCCGGCGCACGTCGAGGGGGCTCGATCCACGGGGGATTCTTCATCCCCTGGCCCCCTGGGAGCCCAATAGCCATACGGGTTCCCAGGGGCATGTCCCCCGGCTGTCCCCTCCAACCCGATCCAAGGAAAAGCAGGAGTGAAAGGTGACGATAACGAGTAGTGAGCAGGCGAGACGCCTGGGGAAGAAGGGCGGGCGGCCCCGGAAGCTGCGAGTCAACGACGTGGAGGAAGCCCTCGGCGCGCTCGACACCCTGGAGGACGCCGGCCGCTGGCTGCGCCAGATCGGGATCTGGGCAGCGGCCGGCAAGCTCTCCGGGGCCGTGGCCAACGCCTGCGTCCGGTCGGTAGAGGTCTGGCTCAAGACGCACGAGTCCAAGCTCACCCGACAGGTGGTGGACGACCTCAAGGGCCGGTTGGCTGAGCTGGAGGGCCAGCTCAGGGAGCGGCCGAGACTCGGGAGGGTGCCGTGAGTCGCCGGGCCGGCCCCGCCTTTCTTCTGTTTCTTCTAGGAGTAGAGAGTTTGCGACCCTTGCGACCCTCAGGGGCCAGAAACCGCTTGAACTGGCGGCTTCTGACAGGGTCGCAAGGCCAGATCCTTGCGACCTCCTGCGACCCTTGCGGCCCTGACCGGAGGCCCAGGTGAGCGCCCGAGTGGACCGGCTCGCCAGAGACCTCGCCGCTCGGGTCCAGAGGCTGGAGGTCCCGACCGAGACCGCCGCGCGGTTCGGTCCTTACCGAGACGACCCGGTCGGGTTCTGTGGCGACCAAGTCGGGGTGGCGAGCGCGACCAGGAGGAGCACGGGGGCCGAGTACCAGTTCGACGTGCTCCGCGACCTCGCAGCTCACCCCCGTGTGGCCGTCCGCTCGGGCCACGGCGTGGGCAAGACCGGCCTGGATGCCTGGGCCGCGCTCTGGTGGCTTATGACTCGCCCCCTCAGCCGCGTGATCGTCCTGGCCCCGCAGTTCAGCCGCCAGGTGCGCGCCATCCTCTTCTCTGAGATCCGGAAATGGGCGCGCAGGGCACCTGAGGCCCTGCCCCTCCAGGTGCTCGCGAGCCGAGCGATCGTGGAGGGGTACGGTGAGGAGTGGAGCGCGACCGGCGTAAGCACGTCGGGCGAGGTGGACCGCATGGAGGGCTTCCACGCCGAGGGCGGTGTGCTCCTGATCGTGGACGAGATGAAGGGCGTCCCCCAGGACGCTTTCGACGCCGTCCAAGGCGCGCTCACGGGCGCGGACGACTCCCGCCTCCTTGTGACCTCCGTCCCTGGCGGGGCCGGCGCGGGGCCGTTCTGGAGGGCGTGTCAGGACCGCAGTCGGTGGCAGGTCCACCACCTCCCCAGCACAGACTCCTCCCTCGTCTCGCCCGAGTGGTGCGAGGACCGGGCGAGGGACTGGGGGGCGGCCTCACCCCTCTACCAGACGCGCGTCCTGGGCGAGTTCGCCGACGCGGGAGAAGGGGTGCTCTTTCCCCTCTCCCTGCTGGAAGCCGTGTGCGGAGCCCCCGCCCCCGAGTTGCCCCCTCGGGACGCTCTCGGCGTGGACGTGGCCCGCAGTGTGGCCGGTGACCTCAACACCGTCGCTCGGCTCACGGGAGGGCGTCTCACGGTCTGGAGGGAGTGGCACTCGCCCGACCTCATGGACACGGTCCGGCGGGTGCTCGGCGCAGTTGCCGAGACCGGCTCGCGTCGGCTCGCCGTGGACGTGGGCGGACCGGGTGGAGGCGTGGCGGACCGGCTGCGCGAGCTGGGCTACTCCGTGGACCCCGTCGCCTTCGGAGGCGGGGCCGAGGAGCCGGAGCGATTCCGGAACCGGCGGGCAGAGCTGTTCTGGCGACTGCGTGAGGCGCTGGAGGCCGGCACCGTCGTCCTGGAGGACGACGACGAGCTGAGGGCTGACCTCAGCGCCCTGCGCTACGCCTTCGCCCCCGACGGCCGAATCCTGATCGAGGCCAAGGACGAGGTCCGCCGTCGCCTCGGGCGCAGTCCTGACCGTGCCGACGCCCTCGCGCTGGCGCTCGCCGCTTCCGCCGAGCCCGGTCCGGCCGCCCTCGCTGAG
>CALJKZ010000489.1 GCA_937983085.1 uncultured Gemmatimonadales bacterium | reverse complement strand
AAAGCAGCCCCAGACGCGGGGCCCTGTTGAGCTCGTCCGAACGCCGATCCTCGCCCATCCAATCGCGGCCGTTGTCGGTGAACCAGAGCTCCTCGGTGTCAGGCTTCCAGTCGAAGCCGACGGTGTTGCGGACTCCCCTCGCGTAGATCTCGCGACCGCTGCCGTCCGGGCGTAGGCGGGTAATGGCGGCGTAGATCGGGTTGTCCGATTCGCAGGCGTTGCAGGGCGCGCCGACCGGAACGTAGAGCCAACCGTCAGGGCCGAAGGCGATGAACTTCCAACCGTGACGGCGATCGGAAGGGTAGTCGTCGGTGATCACCACCGGCTCCGGGGGATCCTCGAGTCTGTCGTCGATGTCGTCGTACCGTAGCACCCGCGACACCTCGGCGACGTAGAGGGCGCCATCGCGGACCGCGACGCCGTTCGGCATGCGGAGGCCGGCGGCGATCGTCGCGACCCGGTCGGCGCGGTGATCGCCGTCCGAGTCCACCACGGCGTAGACGGTCCCGGCCTTCCGGCTACCGACGTAGAGCACGCCGGAGGGCGACAGCGCCATCGAACGGGCATCCGGAACTCCGGAAGCGTAAAGGTGGATCGAGAAGCCCTGCGGAAGCTCGAGCGTGGCGAGGGCCAGCTCATCCGGAGAGGACGCCGAGGGGCCACAGGCACCGAGAGCCAGGATGACGATGGTGGCCACACGCCGATAGTGACGAATCCGCCTCATCTTGCCCTCGATCGCACTACGGGCGCTGCAGCGTTCGGCCCGAGCGTTGCCACGACCCGTGAGTGCCCGGCGAGACGCAGGACCTGCAAGTTCGGTTCCGCCCAGTCGCGCGCCGTGCTGCCCCGGGGGACCATGTCGCGGGGGCCGAGTCGCTCGTCCCTGGCAGGAGCCGTCTCGCGTCCGATCTGGGGCATATCCCCATGCTGGCTTCGGACAGCAACCGATGGCCCATCCTCCCATCCGGCGGCAAAGTCAGCGTACGGAGGCGACCTGCGGGGCGCCCGTCTACGGCAGCCGGAGGGTTGACACGCGATGGAACAGGTACTGCTGGCGCTCCAGACAGCGGCGGGCATGCTCTGGAAGGCGTTCTGGGCGTTGGTCTTCGGCTACATCGTCTCGGCGGCCATTCAGGTCATGATCTCCCGCAAGCAGATGGGTCGGGCACTCGGCGAGCGCGGGATCGAGCGGATCGCGCTGGCGGGCTTCCTCGGCACCGTTTCGTCCTCGTGCTCCTTCGCGGCCCTGGCGACGTCGCGTTCGGTGCTGGTCAAGGGTGCCCACCCGGTGAACGCCGTGGCTTTCCTCGTCGCCTCCACGAACCTCGTGGTCGAACTGGGCGTCGTCCTCTTCGTCCTGCTCGGGTGGGAGTTTTTCGTCGGCAATCTCTTGCTCGGAGTGCTGATCATCGTCTACGTGTACCTGCTGACAGCCTGCTGGTTCCCCGACAAGCTGGCGAAGATCGCACGAGAGCACGCCGGCCGGACCCAGGAAGCAGACGGATCAGGGCGCGACGGGCAGGGTGACGAGAGGTCGTGGCGGCTGCTCGCTTCCAACGAAGGGTGGGAAGCCATCGCCGACGCCTTCGTCATGGAGTGGAAGATGGTCTACAAGGAGATCCTCTTCGGATTCACCGTGGCCGGCTTCATCTCCGTGTTCGTGCCAGTCGGTTTCTGGGACTCCCTGTTCCTCGAATCCGGAGCGGACGCCCCCTCCTTCCTCGCCGTGCTCGAGAACGCGCTGGTCGCACCCTTGGTCGCCTTCTTCACGTTCATCGGCTCGATGGGCAACGTGCCCCTAGCCGCCATGCTGTGGTCGAAGAACAGCTCGTTCGGCGGGGTGATGGCCTTCCTGGGAGCCGACCTGGTGGCGGCCACGGTGGTCTGGGTGCACGCGAAGTACTACGGCTGGCGCTATGCCATGTATCTCTCGGCGCTTCTCTACGTGGGCATGGTCGCTGCGGGCGTGAGCGTCCACTATCTCTTCGCCGCCGTGGGGCGGCTTCCTACGACGAGACCCTCCCTGGAGGAGATGGTTCGGTTCGAGATCGACTACACCTTCTGGCTCGACGTCGCTTTCGGCCTGATCGGCGGCATCCTGCTCTATCTCCATTGCCGAGAGAAGCGGGAGTCGCGCTGATCGTTGCGTCGACCGCGAGCTCTTCGTCTGAGCGCACCGCCCTGGGGGTCAGGAGGAGAGCACGCTCTGGATCGCCTCGATCAGACCGCGGCTGCTGAGAGGGCCCGGGAGAACGGCGACGCGCGCCGTCTCTCGTACTTCGGGAGGCGCGTCGTCACGGCCATCGGCGGAGATCAGAATCACCGGAATCGGCCGGCTTCGCTGCTCGGCGCGTGCGGCGAGGCCGAGTCTCCGAACGTCGGGCAGACGACTGTCGCCGACGATCACGATGACCCGTTCCTGGGACAAGAACCTCGCGGCGCCTTCGGCGCTCCGACTGCTCACGAAGCGGTAGCCGACGTAGCCGAGGCCCTCCTCGAGCACCAGGAGGAGGGGCAAGTGGTCGGCCACAACGAGTACTCGAGGCCCCGAAGCTGACCGGCGATCGTGCACGAGCCGGAGACTGGATCAAGGTTCGTGCCAGGCTCCGGCGTGCCTCGGACCCGAGCCGACCGCTCGGACACGCAGGGCGCCCTTGCCGACTCCCCCGGTCTGGCGGCGAGGTCGATCCGCCGACAGGACCCTCGACGGGTCGTGGGACCAACGCCGCACGAACCGCAGGAGCGACGTCGAGAGGTTGGAGAAACTTCATTGCCGGCGTGTAAGAACTGCGCATCCCCGGCGCGGCGAGCGAGGATCACGCCGTGAGCCTCCGGACCGCTCCAGTCGCCTCGAGGGAGCCGAGATCGAAGCCGCTGCACGAGCAACAACGGAAAGCGGGTGGTGATTCATCCGTGGCACAGCTCTTGCGCACTCGTCGGGCTCGGGAAGGAGTGTCGATGCAAGCAAGCAAGAACCAGAGAGCCGCGGTGGCGGTGACGGGCGGAGCGGGTCTGATCGGCACCCGTGTCGTAGAGGCCCTGGCCGGCGACTTCAAGGTCTTCATCCTGGACGCCGCCGACTGGCCACATGGTGAGCCACCCGGCGACTCCGAGCTTCTCGAGATCGACCTGACGGAGGATCGCGACGTGAGCCGGGCCATGGCGGAGCTTCACCGTCGCTGTGACGGCAGGCTCGCGAGCTTCATCCACCTGGCGGCTCACTACGACTTCTCGGGCGCTGACAGCCCGCTCTACGAGGAGCTCTCGGTCCGCGGGACTCGTCGGCTCCTCCGGAAGCTGCGGGAGTTCGACGCGGAGCAGTTCGTCTTCGCCAGCACCCTGCTGGTGATGGAGCCGGTGGAGGGTGAGGGACGCCTCACCGAGGCCTCCACGACGCAGGCGGAGTGGCCCTATCCCGAGTCGAAGCTGGAGACGGAAGCGGTGATCGACGAGGAGCGCGGCACGACGCCGGTCGTCATTCTCCGTCTGGCCGGGGTCTACGACGAAGCCGGGAACTCGCCGCCGCTCTGCCAGCACATCAAGCGAATCTACGAGAAGGCTCTGGAGAGCTACGTCTTTCCCGGCGACAAGGACAGCGGCCAACCCTATGTCCATCTAGAGGATGTCGTCGCCTGTGTCGAGAAGACGGTGGCACGCCGACGTGAGCTGGGCGAGCGGGAAGTGTTTCTCATCGCCGAGCCCGAGGTGATGAGTCACGATGAGCTGCAGGAGACGCTCGGCCGACTCATCCACGGGCGTGAGTGGCCGACGATCCGGGTCCCGAAGCCGGTGGCCAAGGTCGGAGCCTGGATTCAGCAGCGGGTCCTGGGCCGGGAGATGTTCATCAAGCCGTGGATGGTCGAACTGGCCGACGATCACTATCCGGTAGCCATCGACAAGGCACGCGAGAGACTGGGCTGGGAGCCATCGAAGCGGTTGCGCGAGGTGCTGCGGGACATGGTCGGCAACCTCTTCACGGATGTTCGAGGCTGGTACGAGCGAAACGGCCTGGAGCCGCCACCGCAGGAACAGGCCGAACACGAGGAAGAGCTGGAGAGCGGCGCCGGTGGCGGGACCTGAGGACGAGGGACCCGAGCTGGCCGAGGTTCCACCGCCGCTGGGCTACAACCCCTCCTCATGGAACCAGCGAGTTCGCGTCGCCGTGATTGCCGTGGCGGGCGTTCTGGGATCCGTCTATCTTGCTCTCTTCCAATGGGGCCTGATCGACGGCGTCTGGGATCCTCTGTTCGGCAGGCAGAGCGAGCAAGTGCTGCTCTCGGACGTCTCCCATCGGATGACCAGGTTGATGGGCATACCCGATGCCGCGCTCGGGGCTCTCGCCTACCTGGGTGACATTCTCTTTGCCCTCGCCGGGTCCACTCGTCGCTGGCAGTACCGGCCGTGGTTGGTGATCGTCTTCGGTATCGACGTGATCCCTCTCGGGATCGTCAGTGTGATCCTGGTCGTGCTCCAGGGGACCGTGGTCGGGTACTGGTGCACCATCTGCCTGGTGACGGCCGTGGTTTCGATCGTGCTCATCCTGCTCGCCTACGACGAGGTCTGGTCGTGTCTGCTGTACCTGCGGGCCGCCTGGAGACGCACGGAGAGCCCGAAGGCCTTCTGGTGGCTCTTCTGGGGTCGTCCGTCGGAGGCCGCACACCAGGCGGCCGAGGACTTCCTCCGGTCCGCCCGAGCCGAGCGGCGGGCGCAGCGACGTCGCGACGCACCCCGTGCGTCGAGCCGGAGCGACGCGTGATGTGGCCGCGGATCG